>NZ_AP046126.1:0-133679 GCF_059705355.1 Sulfurimonas lacustris | reverse complement strand
TTTACACTCCTAATATGAAATAATGAAAATTTACAAAATTGATTAAATTTTGTAAAATTGCTAAAATACACAAATGAAAACTTTTAATAAAGCTTATAAATATCGCTTCTACCCTAATAATGAGCAAAAAGAATTTTTAACTAAAACATTTGGTAGTGTCAGATTTGTTTGGAATAACATACTTGACTGGCGTTCTAAAGAATACACAACCAATAAAGTTAAAATCAGTTATGCTGATTCATCCAAAAAGCTTACTTCTTTAAAAAATCAATTTGATTGGCTTAATGAAGTCTCAAGTGTTGCTTTACAACAAACTTTGAGAGACCAAGATAGAGCTTTTAGTAATTTTTTTGCCAAAAAATCTCAATATCCTGTTTTCAAAAAAAGACAATCTCATCAATCTTTTCGTTTAGTATCTACTGGCTTTACATATAAAGATGGAAATGTATTTATTGCAAAATCTAAAACTCCTCTTAATATTAGATGGAGTAGAAACTTCAATGGAATACCTTCATCTATTACAATCACTAAAGATAGTGCAGATAGATACTTCATATCAATTTTAGTTGAAGAAACAATTGAGCCTAAATCAGTATTGACTAAAACTGTCGGTATTGATGTGGGCTTAAGTGATTTTGCTATTTCTAGTGATGGTGTAAAATATAAACCATTAAAAGCATTCGCAAAATATTCACTTAAACTTACAAAACTTCAAAAAAAAATGTTAAAGAAAAAACATAGCAGATACAAGGGTGATCCAACACCAAAATCTAAGAATTTTGTAAAAGCCTCAAAAAAAGTTGCTCGTGTACAAGCTAAAATAGCTGATTGTAGAAATGATTTTTTACACAAATTATCTACTAAACTGATTAACGAAAACCAAGTAATTTGTTTAGAGAACTTGAATATACAAGGACTTATACGAAATAAAAAACTATCAAAACATATAGCTGATGCAAGTTGGTCAAAATTTATTAATCAACTTGAATATAAAGCTATGTGGTACGGTAGAACAATATCTTTCGTTTCACCTTTTTTCCCAAGTTCACAAATTTGTTCCAAATGTGGGACAAACACTGGTAAAAAACCATTACACATAAGAAAATGGAAATGTAATAACTGCAATACCACCCATGATAGAGATGTAAATGCAGCCAATAATATTTTAACCGCTGGACTAGCGGAGCTAGCCTGTGGAGATGCCACTGTCGGCGGAATGTAGTATTCTACAGTCTACGAGACAAGCATCTATGAAACAGGAATCTAAGTTGTGAAGCTTAGAATCAGATTGCTAAATGCACCTGAAGAAGTCAACGGCTCTATGAAGCCATTTTTAATACCTATTAAAAAGGTATCTCATCATCTGAAATTTCAACTTCAGGTATATCTTGATTAGAGTTAGTTGTACTGTTATTATCAGTATTTTTATCTAATCTCTCAAGCATTAATTTTCCAAAAATAGCCATAGTAGGCGAAGTATCACTTTTCCTTTTTTCTTCAGCTATTTTCCAAATTGTGATTTGCATCACACCAAAACCAATTTCAAGTGAACCCTCATAAAAATTTGTACCGCCATTTGTCTGCTTTAAGAACAAACCGCACAAATCTTTTCTAAGTTCAGGATTATTTTTGTCAATTTGCACCAATCTAAAAGTTGGTGAGTTAGGCTTAACCATTTGTTGTTCTGTAGCCTTAACCATTTTGACATTTACTCTTTGTAAACCTAGAGTTAAATAACCCTCATTGCCTTTAAATAAAGCACCTGCACTTGATTTTTTAATTGTCTTGTCCATAATGAACCCCTTAAAATAAAATGTGAAATACTGATGTACTTCCATAAGGGGTTTTAAACGACAAATATCTCCACCAAGGAGAAATGTTTAAAAAACTCCTTGTGGAAATACATACAACTATCAATACTTTTAAAAAAGTATGTTACGAGTCAAAAATTGCCGAAAATCGGCAAACATGTCATAAAGACAGAGGTTTGGTTTTAATATGAGAGAAGTATATATTAAAAATTTTGATTTGTGATTTTTTGAAGTTGAAAATTATTCAACTCTAATCACAAATTACAATTATTTTTATAAAATTCATTACCAATTTTAATACATAAGGAAAATAAACTGATGATGAAAGAAATTGATATTTCAACAAGAGAATGTTCTCATATTGTCGCAGATATTGCATTACCAGTTGATATCTACTATAACTTTAAACATGATATGCTTGAAAAAGATTTTAACAATGAGATATCCTTTGATTTGGTAGAGTTTAAGAACTCAAAATATTCCAATATCCAACTTCCAAACAGAGAAAAAATCATTGTAAATATGCAAGTGGACGATGAGGATTTTGAATGTTTACTTGATGTGTGTTCAAAACATGGGATTGATATTGAGCAGTTAGGAAATGCCACATTTTTTGAGTTTTCGATACTAGATGAGTATCAATATACAACCTATCCAAATCCGATAGAACACAAAGTAGCCTCATAATTTGGGGCTATATAGGTAAAATCTTTTTTATTTTTCTTTAGTTCAATTTTCTTCTCAAAAATATCTCAAATAAAGGATCTTGCAAATAGTAACTATTTTTTTTCAAATCTATAACATCTTTTGCTATCAGTCCTTCAACTGCTTTTTTTAGTGATGAACTTGTTAAGTTATATTCAATCATTTTCTCTTTTTGATAAATATTTTCTCCACCAAAATGGACTAAAAATTTTAAAGCTTTTTTTTGTTGTTGGCTTAAGTGATTCCATTCGTTAAAAAACAAATCTTCCTCTTTTTCAAGTATAGAATTTATTGCCTCTTCAACCATCTCATTAGTTACAAAGTTTTGAGTCATATTAAAAAGTTCACTTGCTATTTGTTGTGTATAGTATGGAAACCCTTTTGACACTTCTAGTATCATCTCGATATGATTTAACTCTATCTCTTTATTTTGTGATTTAAAGCCATCTTGAATATATTTATGCCAATGCTCTGCTTCAATTTTATCTATAGGAATATGTTTTACCGATTTATAAAAAGGTTTACTTTTATCAAAAAAAAGATTAGTCATAATAGATTTTTTACTTCCTAAAAAAATATATGAAACAATATCTTCATGATGTTGTAGTACTGATCTTAACTTATCTTCAATACCAAGATTTATCACCTCTTGAAACTCATCAAAAACTACAACAACTCTAATATTATGATGCTTTGCATATAAATATGGGAGTTCAAGTACCTCTTTTAGTACTGTATTATTTTCTTTATGTAGGAAGTTAAGTTTAAATGATGGTGTTCCATCCATACCAAAATCAACAGAGATATTTGGTTTGATTTTTAAAATCTTTTTAAAAAAATCAACAACCTTGTCTGCTGTTGTATTTAAGCTTTTAGAAATAGCATTAAAATATTCATTAATAAACTCATGCTCATCAACGATACTCATAAAATCCAAAAATATATACTGATACTGAGTTTGTTTTAATGTGTGTAGCACCAAAGATGTTTTTCCAAATCGTCTGGGAGCATATAGCAAAAGATTTAGTCCTGTATCTATATCAGTTTTAAGCTCTTTTATCTCTTTTGTTCGATTACAAAAATGTTGATTATCCACAGTACCACCGTAATGGAAAGGCTTCTTTATCATGATTTATTCTCTTATATTTATTTTATACTTTATAGTATTATACCTTGAAGTATATAATACTATTCTAAACCACGAATTCAGTCTAACTAATAATACAACTAAATCATAAAGTAGTATGAAAAGTAATATGACTTTTAGCTTCACCAGGCACTTTTTAAATCAAAAACAATAAACTATATGAACTACTTTATGAATACAGTTATTTTAACATAAAAATCCCAGCATCTGTTATGAATTTTTTTGCATCTTATGAGGCACACTCATAGATTCAATAAAATATAAAAAACTTGCATTCTTTTTATCATATATTCTAGGATCACATACAGCTATAAAAACTCTATCATGATTATTCCTTAGTCCTCTTCCTATCCCTTGTCTAAAAGTTATGATTGCTTTGTTTCTATTATTGATTACTGAACCATAGTTATTATCAGTATCTGTTCGTTTTTTCAAGAAGTTATTTGGTTCAAATGGGAGTTTCCCAATAATCAATGTATTAATCAACTCATTGGGAAGATCAATACCTGTAAAAAATGAGATATTCCCTATAAGTATTGTTCTATTACCATTCATTGCCAATTTTTTATACTCTTCTTGCAGGAATCTCATCGATTTATCCGTAGTGGAGTACAGTATCGTGTACCCCATTTGTTGAAGATTTTCTTTTTTAGATAGCTCATTATAAAGCATCTCACAATTTTCAAAAGAGGTCATAAGTATCAAACAATTTTTATAAATAAAATCACTTGCCATTTTATTAGCTATATTTTCAATCCAATTTTGCATATGCTCAACTGCAAGTTTTGTGTCTTTACTTACTTTTGGACAAGCATAATAGAGTTCATCTACAAGATATCTAATAGCTTGATTTTTATCAAATATAGATTCTTCAATCAAAAATGTTCTATTATTAGATATCCTATCATTCCACTTTTGATTGTATTTATCAAGTAATTTCCCCTCTTTTGGTTTAAATCTTAAAAATCCTATTTGTTTAAAACTCCACTCATTTTCATGAAAACCAGAATATTTAGAGATTCTAAAAGTACCACTAATCCCTACTATCATACTTTTATTTTTGACCCACATATTTCTAAGTCCAATAGCAGAATCAATCAAAATAGATGATATTGTAGGTACTTTTTTTATAGCAGAAAAAGTTACATTGAGATATGGACGCTTCATAAGGTATATCATCTCCATAAGCTCTTGCTTTAGATTTTTCAGATGCTTTTGTTCAACAACACTTACACCTTTTTTCTCATTGAGTTTATTTACAAGCACTTTTAACTTATCAAACTTATTTTTTTGAATAACATCATCTTTTAGTTTTTCCAAAATAGCATCAGATTTATCGTATGTACAAATCTCTTTAAAATATTTATTAAAACTATGCAACATAGCAGTATCTTTTTTTGCCATTTTTGTTTCAGATACCAGTGATAAATAGATAGATAAACGATAAGGGGAAAAAGTATTTGAAAAAAATGCAGTAGCAGCATCATTTATTTGATGAGCTTCATCCATCAAAATTGGCATTTTAGCTATCTCATTGATTTGCATATTCGTTCGCCCTATTTGGGCATAAATTAATATCAAAAAGAAATGGTTTGTGATAAATACCTTTTTTCTAGTTGCAATAGAAGCTATCTTTTGAGCAAATTTATTAGATACTTTTTCTTGTACAAGTAAATCATCAACTGGCACTTCCAAATCCACAAATCCAATAACATCTTCAAATACATGAGACAAATGAAAATGCTCTATAAAATCATATATCAAAGGTTCAGGATTGATTTCTAAATAATCAGCAACTTGTTTGAGTGTAAGCCCTGCTTCATTTAAAAACACTTGACTTCGTATTACATCAAGATCAACATAGTTTTTTTTACCTATTAAAACTTCTAAATGTTCACTTGGAATATTATACTCTTTTGCTTTACTAAGCATATCAAACACAAGGGCATTATTAGCAGTTGCAATGATAACCGATGTATCTCTTTCATGTAAAATTTTTATAGCTGATTCTAAAAGTATTTTAGTTTTACCACTCCACTTTTAGATAAAACTCATTAGGAAATATCTCTTTTATTTTTTCTAAAATCTCTAATCCAACTTCACCATAAGCAAATAGTCTAAAACTGTTATCATTTGGTTTTGCAAAAAGTAGATATGGAATTTTTCTTTGATTTGCAGATTTAAAATCATCATCACTAATATGAAAATTGATTTTAGATTTTAACTCATCCGTAAATCCATCTGTAATAGCTAAAATAAATCTTCTAAAATCACTGGAAGTTATCTTTTGGATTTTTTCTTTTACAATGATTTGTAAAGAATACAAAAGCATTTACTATGCTTTTGCTGATAAGATTATATTTAAAAGTTCTTGTTCTTTTTTTGGATCACCATCTTTAAAAAATGTAACTCTATCTACAAATCTAACTAACTCTTTTGAGCGATGTTGAACTAGTTTTTTAATCTCCTCATATACTCTTTCTTTATTCTCTTTGATATCCGCTATGCTAACTCATCATAATCATCATCAGTCAAAAACAATCTAACTACATCTCCATCTTCCATGATCGTAAGTGGTTCTTTTCTATCTTTAGTTCTATATATTACTAAAGCCGAAAACCCCATTATCAATAATGCTATCGTGCTACCTATTATTGCTCCAGTTTCCATTTTTAATTCCTAAAAGTTTATTTTACATTTTATCAAATTCAACATGATAGTAAGTTTTATTCTTTGTTTCTACTTTTAGAAATCAAAAAATCTTCGCTAATCACATCAAACTCTTTTTTCATATCTTCTTTCTCTTTTTTAGATAACTTTTTATATTTTTCTCGACAATTTGCCCTAAAAGAACCAATTTTAAAATCCTTATAAATAGTTTTATGATTTAACTGCTTATATCCAAACTCATTAATGAACTCTAAAGTAGCATTTATATGATCTCTTTTAGAAACATAAAGAGCATCTAACAAAATATCTTCATCTATTTCATCAAATTTTTTCTTCATCTCAGTTTTTTCGGTATCATTTTCTAAATTTTTATATTTTAACTTTTGCCTACTTCTAAAATCACCAATCTTATAGCCTTTATATTCAGTAAGATTTGTTAACGCTTTTAGACCATATTTTTGGACAAACTCTTTTGTATATTTAAAATTTAAAATAAAATTTTTATATGCACTATCTACCAAATAATACTCATCAATTGAGTTAAACTCTTCTAATAGTTGTTGCTGTTCATCACTTTTAGCTCTTTTAAATTTTCTTCTCATCTCATTACGAAATTGACCTATTTTAAATCCATTATGAACTGTTTTTGTAACTAGTTTCTCATATCCATATTTTTTCACAAAATCAACTGTAGCATTTAAATGATCTCTTTTATAAACAAAATTTGCACTTAAAAGATAATCTTTATGTATTACACTAAACTCATCTTCTAACTTTTTCTTTTCCAAATCAGTGGCTTTATTGTACTTTTTTCTCCACTCATTTCTATATATTCCGATTTTAAGACCATTATGTTCTGCTGTAGCATTTATTTTTTCTAAACCAAATTTATCAATAAAATCAATGGTTGCTTTGAAATGATTTTTTTTAGAAATCTCTAATGCACTTAAAAGGAACTCTTCATGAATATGACCATATTCTAAAATCATCTCTTCTTTTAATCTTTCACATTCGAGTTTATTAAATATTTTCTTCTTATCAGACCTATATTGACCTATGCTCAAGCCTTTATAAATTGTTCTTGCTTTTAATGCTTCTATTCCATTATTTTCAATAAATTCTTTAGTAGCTTTTACATACTCATCTTCAGAAGATATAATTTTTCTACTTAAAACTACAGTTTCTAGTTTTTCATAAAATATCTCTATTTCATCTATTTTATCATTTTCTAAGCTACTCATATTAGTTATATGAACTTTTGCTCTTTTAGAAAAACGCTTACTATCAAGTTTATGAAGTTTTTCTATTTTATTCCAACTTAATATATTATTTTCTATATTTTTTTCTTGCAGATTTAACCAAATAGCTAGTTCTATCTCTTTTTTATTATTAGATTTTAAAGTAGGTAGCTTATTAAACTTACTTTTAAAAGAGATCACTTTTTCAAAGTTTTCATTCCAATTGCTTGAATCATCTGTATAACTTTTTTTAGCTGCAATCTCTTCTCTTAATTGTGTATCTATATGCCTAAAATTATTAATAATATCAAAAAGTGTTCTAAGTTCATCATTTCTTGATAGTTCTAAATCAAGTTTAGAGATATCGTCGATAAATAAAGGCAATACAATATAACCTAATTTATGAGGATTATCTTTAGAAATTCTTTGCACTCTTCCTACAAGTTGAGTTATATCGATTTTTGAACTCATATTTTTATCTAAAAAAACCATTCCAATATCAGGTAGATCAACACCCTCTGTTAAAAGTCTTGAGTTACTTACTATATAATTATCTTTCCTATCAAGTTTTTTTAGTATCTCAGCTCTTAATTTGTGATTCATAGTACCATCAACATGATTTATATCAATATTAGAACCTTTATAATTATTTGCAAAATATTTAGAGTCCTCTATTGTTCTATGAAATGAAAGACCTGTTTTAATTTTATATCTTCTCATAGCTTCTTCAATAGCTTTAATCTTAACAATTTTTTGTTCCGATTTCAAATTATAATACTCTTCATCACGATGATTTTTCTTTTCAAGTTCATCTATAGCTCTAAACTTTTCAATATATTCACTATCTATAACAATACCTACGATTTGATAATCAGCTATATTTTTATCATTGATTGCTTCTCTTAAAGAATATTCATAAGAAATTTGCCCATATAGCTCTTTATCATTCATAGAAAAAACTTCAACTTCTGAGTCATCTTTTAAAACATAATGCTTCACAGTTGCTGTCATAAAAACTCTTTTTATTGAAGGGAATTTATCATCATCAAGAGCATAACCCATAGATTTACTATTGTTTTCTTTGTTTATAATTGCTGTTTTGTGAGCTTCATCAAATAAAGTTAAATCTGCTTTTAGATTTAACTCTAATAAGGCTTTACCTAGAAGATGGCTTGAATGATATGTAGAAAAAATTAGTTGATGAGTTTCTCTATTTGTATTGATATATTCTTTTATTTTTTTATAGTTTGTTGTAACTGTATATTCAACTTCTGACTTTTCAATCTCAAATATATCATCCTCTTCATTTTTCCCTATAGTATCATCACTACAGATTACAAGTGGATTTTTAAAGCTATTTATATCAGTTTGTTTCTCCCACTCTTTTTTTGTTTGATCAATCAAATATAAAGACGGAAAAAGCATGATAGTTATTGATGATTGTTTCTTTTCTATATTTTTTTGTGCAATTTGTAATGAAGTAAAAGTTTTACCTGTTCCACAAGCCATAATAAGCTGAGTTCTATCAAAATTATTAAGACCATATTCGCTATTGAAAACTAAATCAATAGCTTTATTTTGATGTGGCTTAGGGGTAAATTTTATCATATAGCTAGTTCAACTTATGATCAAATTCAGGTACTATCTCTTTTAGTTTTTCTATTTTATCTTCACAAGATAAAAGCTCTTGTATATCTTGGTTTAGTTTCTCTATATCATAGTGCGTTTTTCCAGCAACTGTAATAGACTCATACTGCGTTTTCATATCACTATCATTGATAAGTAGCTCTTCATAGAGTTTTTCTCCAGGTCGAAGTCCACTAAACTCTATTTGTATTTCATTTCTTCCGCTAAGCTCTATCATTTTAGAAGCTAAATCTACTATCTTAATAGGTTCACCCATATCAAGTATAAATATCTCTCCACCACGTCCTATACTTCCTGCTTGAAGTACAAGCTCACAAGCTTCTGGGATAAGCATAAAATATCTTGTGATATCTGGGTGTGTTACAGTTATATTTTTTCCTGCTTCTATTTGAGCTTTAAACTTTGGTATTACACTACCACTGCTTCCAAGTACATTCCCAAATCTTACGGCTACTATTTCTGTATTTTGGGGTGTATTAATATTTTGCGCATAAAGTTCACATATTCTTTTAGTCGTACCCATAACATTTGTAGGACGTACTGCTTTATCAGTTGAAATAAGTACAAACTTCTTTACATCATGTTTGATAGCACAATCAATTGCATTTTTAGTTCCCTTAATATTATTTATAATGGCTTCGCCGATATTATCCTCTACTAAAGGCACATGCTTATATGCAGCTGCGTGTATCACGATATCTGGTTTATATTTTTCAAATGTCTTATCTAGTAATTCAAGGTTTGAAACTGATTGCATCACTAGATGGGGTTTGAACTCATCTAATTCTTCAGCGATTTGGTATAGATTAAACTCACTATGATCAAGAAGTATTAATTCACTAGCCCCAAAACTAGCACACTGCCTAGCTATCTCACTTCCTATACTTCCACCAGCTCCTGTGATCAGAACTTTTTTACCACCTATAAATTTTTTAATAGCTTTTTTATCAAGATCTTTTGGGTGTCGTGCTAGCAAATCTTCTACACTTATATCTTTTAACTGTGCTGAGAAGTTTTTATCTCGTAAAATCTCCTCTATGGTTGGAAGTATTTTGATTTGTTTAAAATATGTACTTAAGTTTTCGTGTATCTCTTTGATTCTATCCTTATTTGTACTAGGCATTGCAATAACCAATAAATCATATTTATTTTTAGTATCTACAAGTTCTTTGAGTTTTTGTTTTGATATAACTCTAACTCCATCGATACTTCTACCTTGCAAAATCTTATCATCATCTACAAAATACTTTACCTTATACTCACTACCTCTAAATTCATCTTCAAGTTTATTTCCTGCTTTTCCAGCTCCATAGATTACTAAAGATTTTGTTTTAGAAACACCGCTGCGATTGATATAATAATAGTAACTATACATAGCAAGAGATATGGATACTAGATAAAATGAAGCTTCGGATATTAAAAATGCCAACCTTACATTTCCATAAAACACTCCCATAGAAATCACAGTTGGTACACCAACAACTATAGTTTTTATAAGAAATGTTTTTTGAGTAGATTTACTCCATGATAGTGAAAAGTCTTTAAAAATAAGTAATGATGCTAATATTCTAAAGCCAATGATAGTTGCTATTACATTCCAAGCCATATCAAGATGAAATATAAACGATGTCCACCAAAAAGTAACAAGCGATAGTACAATTATCACTAGAAAGTTTAATATTTTTTTATTTAGAAACTGCAACATTATCTTCCAAAATTGAAATTCCTATAGCTGCTAATACAGGACTATATATAAGATCTGTATATTCTTTTAATTGTTCTTTTATCTTGTTTGCAATAGTTTCATCATCTGTAAGAATCAAAGCTCCATTCTCTAACTGCTTAAATCTTTCATCAGAAGTTATAGAATAAATTGTTGCAGAAACATTTAATTTTTTTAATATCATATTAGCTTCGTTTACTCCTGTAACAGCAATAGCAAAGCTTTTTTCAAGATGATTTTGCATCATTTCTTCAAATTTATGTACATATTTTATTGCAACTGACACATCACTATTCATAGCATCTTCAACATATTTCATTTTATTACTCATTTTTATATCCTAGTACACTTTTTTTAAGATTTATTTTATCTAAAACTACTATACAAACTGCTTCATCTAATAATAATTTTTACCATAATCAAATGGAGATATTACATCTTTAAACAATTTTAATTCAATATCTGCTTTACTTAAAATAATATCTTTTGCACTTATCTTCCAATTGATAGACAAATCTTTATCATCATACTTTACACCAATACTTTCACCTGCTGCAAAATATCTATCAATTTTTATATTTACAATTGCATCTTCACTTAAAACACAAAAGCCATGTAAAAATCCCCTTGGAACAAAAAGTTGGGCATGATTTTCACTACTCAATTCAACTGATATATATTTTCCAAAGGTTGGACTTCCAACTCTAAAATCAACTGCAACATCTAAAATCTTACCTTGCAATACACTAACAAGTTTTGATTGGGCATGATTTAAACTATTTGTATGAAGTCCTCGTATAACTCCATATTTACTATATGAAATATTATCTTGACAAAAATCTACTTCAAATCCTACAAACTCATCAAAACTCTCTTTTTTAAAAGCTTCAAATACAAAACCTCTATTATCTTTATGAAGTGTTGGTTCACAAACAATAAGTTCTGGTATTTCTAATCTTTTATATCTCATCACTCAAACTTTTTCTTAGCTTCTACAAACCTATAAGCCCCATAAAGCAACACTAAACTAAGAGTAAAACTTATTGCAACATTTGGTATAAAATATACAAGTGCAAATATCACTAGATTTAATATAGTAGCATATAATGTAACTTTGCTATGGCTCCATCCACTTTGAGTGAGTCTTTGATATGCATGCTTTCTATGAGCTTCAGTTAGTTTCTCACCATTTAGCTTTCTTCTTATCAAAGTAATCGTTGCATCAAACCAAAACACTCCATAAAGTGTAACCCATATCCATAAGTTTGTGGGTTCTATATTTGCATAATAGATTGTTATGATAGCTATAGTGTATCCTAGAAGTGTACTTCCAACATCTCCCATAAATATCTTTGCCTTATGCCAATTCCAATATAAAAATCCTAACACTGACACACCAAGTACTACAAAGTGATCTGCTCCAAACAATATCAGTCCTGCTACACTTAAAAATATAAACTTCATTGCAAGATAAGAATCAATACCATCTATAAAATTTGTAAGATTTATATACCAAAGAATAAGCAACATTGCTATTATAGAAGTAATAATAGGATTGGAAATATCAAATAATCCAAAAGTAATAGTATCTAATCCACCTACGATATATAGCCCACTAGCACCAACTAATGCAAACACTACCATCCTAAGTTTTGGTGAGAGCTCAACTATATCATCTATAAGCCCAACCACAGCTATAACAGCACCAATAATCAGTGCATAAAAAAGTGCAGGATCTATTTGGTCATTTATATACAGATAGATAAGTCCTATAAACCAAGTAAGTGACACTGCTATTCCCCCTCCATGAGGTGTAGGTACACTATGGCTACTTCGTTCATTTACCTGTGCTACGAGTGACTTTTTGATCGCATACTCTTTTATGAAGTATGTCAAAGTAAAAGATAGTAAAAATAAAATTATATAAATCATCTGTTTTTTTCCTTATGTTCTAAATGGATTAGTTGGCTTAATATCAATCTCATAGCCAAGAAGTGAAAGTATTTGATTGACTGTCACTATACTTATATTTGCAATATAGCCATTTTCTAGCTTTGATAATGTTGCTCTTGAGATTCCTGATTGTTCTGCTAGAATTTCTTGAGAAAGTCCTTTTTGTTGTCGCAAAGTTTTAATAGTTTTTCCAAGTTCTGATAGTATCATCACTAAGTTCCTTTATACTCACTTCTTGTAGTGATAATTTCCAACTATCCAGCATCATTTTTCCTATCTTAAAGTCTGGATTTTTAGTTAGATAACTTTCTAGCTCATCTATTACCCAAATAAGTGCTTCAAAACACTCTTGATAATACTTTTTAACTTCACTTAGACTCAAAAGACAACTCCTTTGTCCAAACTTTACAAGAGTATCTTTTGAGTGCCATATTTTTTTACCATCCATCATAAGAGCTGGTTTGTCTTTGTGAATATATACTACAGTATTTACCACATCATATACAGGTGAATAAAATATATTTTTAAAGTCATCTTCATAAAGTAACCCAAAATTTTTCAAATGTGCATCACCATTTTTAAGCAGATAATTCATAACCACCGTTTTATAAAAAGCAATCATTGACTCTTTTTTATTAGTTGTATATGAATAGATAATCTTTGCAATCTGCTCATAGCTTCCATCATATTTACTATCCTTGTTTTTATTCATCAAAGATAATATCTCTTCAAATCCATAAAAACTACCATCACTTTTTAGTGTAAATTTTTCTACTATTAGGAACTTATTGTTAAGTGAAAGTTGTACATTAGCTATTTTCACCCCTGCTTTTTCAACAGCTTTTAGGCAAAAGTATTCATTGAGTGCTAAGTCTTGATATTCATCGCCCCAAGTTTTGATGATATACTCTTTTGTGTCTAGTTTTTCTTTATCATTTAAAAGTGCTATTGTTTTTGGTTGTACTCCACTGATAGCATTTTTATTTAAAAAGGTTTGAAGAAGAGTGCTAAAAGTATCATTTGTATCATTAGACAATATCTCTTCAATATTAAACTCAGGAAACTTTATGCTATTTTGCAGATCACTTTGAAACTCTACTCTTGATTGTATATTCGAACTAAGTAGTGAAAATATCAAATAATCATCTACTTTACCATACTCTTTTGATAAGATATTTTTAAATATCTCATACAAATACCCCTCAGGCAAAAAACTCTCTAAAAATGGTGGAAATTTATAGTCATATAGATATATCTTTTGAGTATTTGGTAAAGATAGTGCGATAGAGTTTTTTATATCAAAATCTTTATAGTCAATGATAAAGTTTCTATTATCTTTGATAAATGATGCTATTGCTTTTTGATGGTGAAATATCTCTATCATTTAACTACCTTGTATAAATTAGTTTACAATTATACTATAAAAGTTATATTTTGTAAAGTATTTTATACTACCAACTAAAACCTAACCACTAATCCCTAATATCTTTCGCCCTGAAAGAAGTGCCCTTGGGGTGGAGCATCAAAGAGATACCATCTTCCACACTATAAGGATTTGATAAGTTTAATTTTTTTCGTGTAATACTATTGTCTACTTCCAAACTTCCATAAAGTCTTTTATGAAATGATGGTTTGAGTAGTTTTAAAAAAGTTTCAAATAGTGGTATTTTGATAAGATACACTTTTTTATCCAAGTTTTTAGCTATTAGCTCTATCAATCTTGAAGTACTCAACGGTTCGTCATCAGCGCACAAAAAGATTCCTGATTTTTGTTGGATTATTATTTCATCTACTAAATGACAAAGATTTCCTATATAGACCATACTTCGTTTATTTTTTATGCCATCAAAAGGTAAAATAGGAACTTTATTTACTAAATTCACAAGCGACTTGATATTTGCTTTTACACCATATCCGTAAACTATAGGAGTTCTTATAATACTTACTTTAAAATTTTCATCTTCTAATTTTAAAAGTTCAATCTCTGCTTTTAGTTTACTTTTTCCATACTCATCTTCTGGATTGCAAACACTATTTTCAGTATATTTGCTATCTGTCTCTTCCCCATACACTTTAACTGTACTCATAAAGACAAAGTGTTTAACACCAGATTCTTTTGCTTTTTTTGCTAGTTCTAAAGTTTGAGTTACATTTACTCTTTCATATTCTTCACTACTTGCCCCACCCATTTGATGAACTAAAGCTGAGAGATGAAAAACCACATCTACACCATTACAATCCAAACTATCAATACTATCTTTTAAAAAACTAAAAGTTTTAATATCATATTTATCTTGGTACTTGTTTATGAAATGGCTTCCAACAAAACCATTTGAGCCTGTTATCAATAGCTTTTTCATTTTTTACCTTCATATATCTCAAAATGTTTTTCTATAACTTTATTTATATCAAACTCTTTTTCTGCAAGTTCTCGTCCAGAAGTTCCCATACTATTTCGTGAATTCTTATCCACTATTAATTTTTCTATCATACTAGCCAATGATTCAGTATCTTTAACTTCACAAAGTAGCCCTGTAACATTTGGCTCTATTGCATCTCTACAACCAGGCACATCAGTTGTCACAACTGCTCTACCACAAGCTGCTGCTTCTATAAGAACTTTTGGTAATCCCTCTCTATATGATGGAAGTACTACTATATTTGAGTCGCTAAATACTTTTGCTATATCACTACTAAATCCATATACACTTACAAAACCATCTTTTTTTATCTTTTCAACATCATCACTAGTCAAACTAGCTGGATTATGAATATCTATATCTCCATATAATTCAAATTTTACATTTAGATATTTCTTTTTTAAAATTTTTGAAGCTTCAATATACTCAAATACACCTTTGTCTTTTAATAACCTACATGCCATAGATACTTTTATATATTTGTTATCTTCTTCTATATAAGAATACTTTGATAAATCAACTCCTGCACCTCTTATAATATTGATTTGATTATCATTAACTGCATTTAGACTATTAATAAGTTCTTTATCATAAATATTTTCAGTAATAATTGAACTATTTTTACCACTTATTGCTAATTTATATAACATTTTTACAATATTTCTTACTATAAAGCCTTTTAGACCTTTCGCTATAAATACATATCCTAATCCTGTGATATAAAAAACTTTTTTAGGAATTTTTAAAAATCTTGAAACTATCCCTCCATATAGAACTGGCTTAATAGTAAAAAACTCTAAAACATGTGTGTCGATAGATTTTATAATTTTGTATATTTCAATAATAGTTTTTATTTCAGTTTTTACACTTGTACCACTTCTTGAGATAGATATAGGATGAACTATAAATCCTAAACTTTCTAAATACTCTTTTTTATCTGTAATACCACAAGCAATATGAACTTCGTAACCTCTTTTAATACCCTCTAATCCAACTGGTAAGAAATGAGAAATAAAAAACCAATCTACATTAATTATATATAATATTTTTTTCATAGTTTTAAAATCCCTTCCTCAAAGCTTATAAAACTTTCAAATTCTAAAAACTGCCTAATCTTTTTATTATCACAAATAGATTCTTTTATATCTCCATTTCTAGCTTCTAAATAATTTGCTTTAATATTTTTAGAATATTTATTATTCAATACACTTACTAAATTATTTATTGATACCTTTTTAGATGTTCCTACACAAAAAACTTCCCCTGAAACATTTGGAGTATTCATAGCTTTTATATTTGCTTTTGCTATATCTTTTACATATACAAAATCTCTATACTGTTCACCATCTCCATAGATGTTTGGTAATTCATCGTTTTTAAACTTTTTTTCAAAAATTGAAATTACACCACTATAATCGCTCGTAGCACTCTGTCTTTCTCCATAAACATTAAAATATCGTAAAATTACAGTTTCCAATCCATATAGTTCACTATATAGTTTCATATATTGTTCACCTATAAGTTTTTCATATCCATAAGGTGAAATAGGTTTAATAATAGAATTTTCATTTTTAGGTTGAGTTGGTTCATCGCCATAAACAGCAGCTGAACTAGAAAAAATAACTCTTTTTACACTATTTAATTTTGCTGACTCCAAAATATTTAAAGTACCTTTTACATTTACTTCATTTGATAAAAGAGGATTTAATATTGACTCCTGAACTGATACAATAGCGGCTAGATGATAAATATATTCTATTTTTTTATCTCTTATAATTTTATTTATTTCCTCGAAATTTCTAATATCTGCTTCTATAAATTGAAATCTATTTTCTTTATCTATAGATTTTATAAACTCTAAATTTTCTTGTGTTCCACTATAAAAATTATCAATTCCAATAATATAATTATTTTCATCTTTTAAAAGTTCTTCTATTAAATGTGAAGCTATAAATCCAGCACTTCCTGTTAATAAAATATTTTTCATACAAAAACCTTTTCATATTCTTTTATTATTTTTCCTATTCTAAAATCATTTGCTCTTTGTTTAGCTTTGTTTTGATAATTTATTCGCAAACTTTCATCATCTACAATCATGTTCATAGATTCTTTCATTTTTTCTATATTTTTTATAGGTGCTAAAATCCCATATTCAGCCAATTCTACTTTATCTTTTAATTGAAAACTTACATCACTGTTTGGAGCTAAAATTTCTCTTGGTCCACTTTGACAATCTGTACTTATGATAGGCAATCCACAAGCCAAAGCTTCTACCAAAACATTTGGAAAGCCCTCATGATTTGAAGCAAATACAAAATAATCAGCTTTCGAGATATAAGCAAAAGGATTTTCTTTTTTACCTAACAAATAAACTTTATCATTAAGGTTAAGTTCTTTGACATACCTTTGCAATTCTTCTCTTAATTCTCCATCTCCAATAATCCATAAATCAGCATTAATATCTTTTATAGTATCTATTATCAATTTATGATTTTTACCATGGTCAAGTCTTCCCACTGTTACAAAGGTAAATCTTTTTTTCTCTATTTCGATTTCTTCTTTTGACATCTTTTCTATCATTTCTAGATTAAAAGGATTATGAATATAAGCTAGTTTTGCAACATTAAAATTATTTTTCAAATCCATCATGTTTCCATAAGAATTTGATAAGCACAAATCAGCTTTTGGATATAAAGATTTAATCAAAAATCTATTTATTTTTCCATTTAATCCATATTGATATTGAAGCGATGGCATAGCTCTTTCATTAATTATTGTTTGATGTTTTATAAAAATATTTGATAACACATTTATATAATTTGCTCTTGTAAGAAAACTAACTATATTATCAAATTTATATTCTTTTATAATTTTACTTAATTTATAAGCTAATACTGGTAATCTTAAGAGTTTTACAAATCCTGATAATTCTTTTGGTTCATCTAAACTTATAATTTTAACTCTTTTATCAAGCTCATAAAATTTATAATTATGGATTAGTATTAGATAACATTCATACTCTTCTGCCCATAAATTTAGTAAATTACTCACGACTCTTTCGGCTCCACCTGATTCCAAAGAGTTTATGAGTATGACTATTTTTTTACTTTTCATAATACATTTCCATCCATTTGATATAAGATATTAAAGTCCATATTTGATGGTAGTTATTTTCTTTTCCATTCATATGATTTTCTATCATATATCTCCATTCATATATGTTTTTATATCATAGTCTGACATTCTTTCAAAAAAGTCTTTTTGACTATACAAATATTTTTTATATTCATCTTGACACAAAATGTTTTTTTGATTAAAAAGTTTTTCAAAATCAAATAACCTACCACTATATAAAAACAACTCTTCTAAATTATCAATATTTAAACCATCTGCTATTTTTTTGAAACGATAATTTGATGATTTATTTAATACAAAACTTGCACTGCTTCTTATGAATTTTGGAAGTTCATATAGTTTTCTAACTTTTGCCATCCTAAAGTAGTTGTTATAACCCCAAAAAAGTTCATCTCCTCCATCTCCTGAAAGAGCTACTGTTACATGTTTTTTTGTCTCTCTTGAGAGTATCATCATGGCTAGTGATGAAGAGTCATTGTATGGTTCATCATAATATTCATTTAGATTTTCAATCAGTTCTATCATATCTTCTGGTTTACACTCTAAAGTATGATGTTTTGTACCAAGGATAGTGGCTATCTCTTTTGCTATATTTGATTCATCAAACTCTGCCTCTGAAAACTTGATAGAAAAAGTATCAAGTTTTTGCCCTAATTCTTTTACAACTATTGAAGATACTAAACTACTATCTACTCCTCCACTTAAAAAGACTCCAACAGGTACATCACTATGAAGTCTTTGTTTTACAGAATCTACAATCAACTCTTTTAAATCTTTTTTTATAATTTCATAAGACTCAGTAAAATGCTCATTTGATATAGAGATATCCCAATACTGTTTTTTGGTAAATTCTGAACTACTCAAATTATAAATAAAACTATGACCTGCTTCAAGTTTATAAACATCTTCAAAAATAGTATAAGGCTCAGGTACATATCCATATCTAAAATATAACTTTTCACTTTTTTTATCTATTTTTAAATCTTTTTGAAATGTGATTTGTTTTAACTGTGAAGAAAACTCAAATATATCATCTTTTTTATAGTAATAAAATGGTTTTTTACCAAGCCTATCACGTGAACCAAAAAATATATTTTTAACAGGATCATAGATTACAAAAGCAAACATACCATTTAATTTATCAAGAATCTTTTCACCATAGGCTTTATATCCTATCAATAATACTTCAGTATCTGAGTTAGTATTAAACTTGTATCCAAATTTTATCAACTCATCTTTCAAAATTCCATCACCTAAAAAAAGAATTTCTAAATTATCATCTTCTTTTTGTAATTCAAAAAAAGCTGTTATCAAATCCATATTTCTTTTAAGAGGTATCAATCTACCAACAGAAATAATATATTTTTTGTTTTCTTTAAATTCAAAATCCACATCTTCACAAATATCTTTTTTACTATTTATATATTTTATATCAACTGGATTGTAAATTACTTTTGTATTTGTAGTTATGTTCATAATAGATTTTAAATCTTCATCTACACCTTTTGAGTTTGATATTATCAAATCTGCTTTATCAAATAAATTATTTATCAAAAATAAATTTATTTTACCTAATAAGCCCTCATTTTTATATCTTGAAGTTGTACTTCTTATATTTATAATACTCTTATGACTACTTCCAAAAACCTTAGCCAAAATATTTATATAGTTTGGTCTATACAAAAATGACATCACAGTATCAATGTCATTTTCTTTTATATACTTTTTTAACTTCAATGCAACAAATGGTAACTCTATAAGCTTTTGTACTCCACTTTTTTTTGAATTTGACAACACTATAGGAGTTATATATTTTGGTAAATCATAATCTATACCATCCTCCATCATCATAAAATGTACTTTTATGCTTCGTTCATTTTCAAGCTCTTTTAAAAGTAGAGATATTACTCTCTCTGCTCCACCTTTTTGCATGGAAGCACAAAATATTAAGATGTTTTTATTTTTCAAATTCTCAACCCTTTCAATTTATCCAACCAAAATATGGTTGCATTATTCTAGAACTATACATCATCATAAAGTATAAAACAAAAGCGAAATAAAACATTTGTTTTCGCCACTTAGTCAAACCTAGCCCTGTAAGCATCACAAGAATCAAAGCACTTTCAAACACTCTTGCAGTAGCTCCAAATAAAAAATATGTACTCAAATAAAAGATAAGTATAGAAATAACAAACGCATATCTTCTAGCAAACTGTTTACCTTCTAAAAAGTATAAGCTTAAAATACCAGTCCAAAAAATGAACCCTAAACCTGATGTTTCAGCACCATCTCCATAATAAACTTGTCTAGCTCCTAAACTACTTGCTATTAGGCTAATACTTACTCCTGTCACAATTCCAATAATAATATATACTACTGTTTTCAAATCTATTGCAAACTTCATTTTTGTCGCTAACCAATTTAATCCAAATAAGAAAACAATAAAAAAAAATGAAGCATGGATAAAAGGTGTCAAACCTATCAAAAATATACGCAATGTATTTTTCGAACTAAACCATCCTATAATAAAAAAAGCTATTGCTACACCCTGTCTTAAATGACTCACATGATTTTTCATTATTTGAGGTAAAAATAATAAAAATAATAAAAATATAAAATATTTAGGATTGTATCTTAATACATAATACGCAACGGCAAAAGCAGGTACACCCGCTACAAATCGTACAGTATCTTCTGGAGTAAAAAACTGAGAGAGTAAAATATTTATACCAAGCCATAATGGCTCATTTGTAAAAAAACTCAATACGCCTTGATGTAAATACCTTCCAGCCACTACAATAGAATAATCAGCATAGTCTAAGTAATTACCTCTATCAACAACACCCTCCATAGGAAAGCTTGCCATGAGCAATCCATACAAAAAAGCTAATAAAAGAATCAAAATCCTGTAAGAAACAGAAACTCTCTCCACCCCTCTTGGATCAAAAAAATAGCTAGTTATCACAATTCAAAAATCCTCTGTTCATAAATCTTAACAATATTTTTCACACTAAACCTCTCTGCACTTTTTTACTATTTTCTCAAAAGTTTTCTAGCTAAACTGTAAGCTACATAATAATACTTAGCTTTTATTTCTTCAATGGCGTCTTTAATGCTATATTTATATGTTTTATCTGACTGTATGTCATATTTTTCGATAAATATTGAAAGAGAAGCCAACCATGCCATTTGCCAGTCAAGCCTATCAGCATTTGGGTTATTGTCTGTTTTCCATTCTTTGCACCACATTTTTAAAGCTCTACTATTAAAAATGCCAATTTTCTGTAAATTTCCATTCATGATTTTTTCAATAACAAAATCTCTAAGATCATTTCTAAGCCAGTCTCCGTAGCGATGATGAGTTTTCAACAAATTATCTTCTACTGTTGCTTTATCTTGATTATATTTCTTTCCTGTTCTTGCCCATGGGATTTCCAGCAAATCTCCAGGAAGCTTTTGTAATAAATGCTCATACACATCGTCAGTTCTACACTGATAATCCAAACTCCACATAAAGCCAAACACCTCAGGGTCTGTAAACATCT
This sequence comes from Sulfurimonas lacustris, assembly GCF_059705355.1. NCBI lineage: Bacteria > Pseudomonadati > Campylobacterota > Epsilonproteobacteria > Campylobacterales > Sulfurimonadaceae > Sulfurimonas > Sulfurimonas lacustris. The sequence continues at coordinate 111,685 of NZ_AP046126.1, read as the reverse complement.
GATACAGAGGTATCTTTTCATTTATAACTTGCATACATGAGTGCAGTTCTCTTCTCATGTAATGCATCTGCATCTCTATCTCTCTATATTCTTGTTCTCCTCTACCTGGAAATTTATCTCTTGCTATTTTCAAGACACTCCTAAGCTCTTTCATTGCATCTTTTTGTGCATCTTTTAGCATAAAACCAAAACTGTTAAGATCTACTTTTAATATATCTGGCAAGTTTTCAGCTCTCACTCCAGAATATTCAGCTCTACCTATACTATCTCCATAGCTCCCAGCAAGTACAGCATCTATATTTTGAAGTTCTGAAACAGCTTTCATGGCATGAAGATGCACAGGAGAATATAAAGCTCCTCTTTCTCCAGCTAAAATGATATTTTCTTTTAATATTTCAGGAGTTAGGTCAAAATGTATATGTTCCCATCCAAACTTACCTGCAATTCGTTTAGAATATATAACATCCCTTGAGTTTTTAAGTCCCCATGTTAAAGCTACTATTTCGCCTTTATATTCACCTCTTATTTGTAACTCTCTAATTATACCTGCCACAACTCTACTATCCATACCACCTGTTAGTAATATACCAACTCTTTTCTTGCCTTCAAGGAATTTCGATGCTTCATTTAATAGTCTTTTTTTTAGTTCATTTGAAATTTCATCATAAGAAAGTACATGCTTCTGATGCCTTGATAAATCAGTAATATTTGTTTGTGTATCTGTCATCCACGGCGAACAGTTCACACCTTCAATAGTAGTTTGCGTATCAAACGTATAGCCCTTAGTGAGTATCGATAAGACTGATGAGACATTAATTTTTTTGTCTGATAGTATAATAACATCCTTAATATTTGAAGATTTTTTTGATAGATCACTTTTGTGAATATAAATTTCATTACCAGCCAGATTGTTAAATTTATTCATTATTGTTCCTTTTTAGTCAAGAGTTTCTCTTGTCATTTATCACTTCATTAAAAAAATTCTCATACTCAGTTATCACTCTTTCATTTTTATAGATATCTGCCGTATTGTGGACTTTTGGAGGTTTAGCATTATCAAATATCAGATTCCCAATAGAGTAAAAAATAGGCTTACCATTATGGTATTCATAAGCCCCAGGCACATGTGGATGATGACACACTACAGCTTCTGCACCTAAATCTATATAATGCTTACAAAGTTTTCTAAGATTTGGTCGTGGGTATGGAAAGTATTCATTTCCTGCATGAAGTGTAACTATCACCATATCTGCTTGTTCTTTTGCTTGCATTATCTGATGATAATTATCTATAGCATCCATAGGTGATGAACCAGCTCTATTTTCATCTGCTTGATTAAACTCATGCTCTGCTAAGGCAATAAAAGCGACTTTAAATCCATCTTTTTCTATTACCTTAAACTTTTGTGCTTCTTTTATATCTGTTCCTGCTCCAACAGATGGTACATTTATAGACTCACAAGCTTTTAGAGTATCTTCTAACCCTTGTTTGTCAAAATCCATCACATGATTATTTGCAAGTCCGATGATACTAAAGTCTTTTAATGCTTTTACACACTTTGGATCTGCTTTAAGAGGTGGTCCAGATTTTTTTATAGCTTTATCATGGGTAGTCAAAGGACACTCTAGGTTTACAAATGAAATATCTGCATTTTGTATCAACGGCAATGCATCACCAAAAATAGTTTCTTTTTTTATTTTAGTGTTATTCACGACTTTTTTATATCCTCAAATTGTACTATTCTTGAATGATTATTATTATATTTCATGTTAATCCTATCTATTACTCTTGTAATTTCATACCAAATCTTATTATATTTAAAACTATCTTTAGGCATCTGTATATGTCGTAACTTTTCCATAGATTCTGAACAATACTCATTTGTAAAAATATCTATTGCATTTAAATGTTCTTTTTTAAGTTGCAGTCTTTGTTCATCGCTTAATGCAATATAATCTAAAATCATTTTTTCTATATCGTATAGTGGCAAACCTAAGCCTTTTATATTGTATTCTGCGTGATATACATCACTAAAATATCCATAAGTTTTTGGTTCTAACATATTTTCTATACCGACAATAGAAGCTACGCCTAATCCTGCTGCTTGAATTATAGCTGTGCCACTACCTATGAATATATCATACTCTTTTACTGTAGTATCAAAAAGGTCATATTCCAATGAACCTTTAAGTACCACACTATCTTCTAACTCTAACTCTTTTATTTTTTGAGCGATTTTTTCTTTGTCAGGTCCATCACCGTAAATATCGAAAACAACTGCAATTCCCTTGTCTTTAAGCTTTTTGATCACATCTAGCATAAAAAAGTTATATGTTTTAAACTCCACTAGTCTTCCTATTGCTATTATTCGCAGAGGACTATTTGTATCTGCAGAAAGTTCAATATCTTTTTTATCTACCACTCCTAGTCTAAAATTATTTGCACCTGTCAGGTCTAATCCCATCTGTTTTTTATAAAAGTCTTTAACCCCCTCAGTACAAAATAGTATTGACTTTCTAGGCAGATATTCAAAAACAAATTTTCTATTTATTTTCTCATAATAAGCAACATCCCATTTACCCCAAGCATATGTTATGTAGTGATAAAAGCCAAAAGTAATAGGTAAGTTTTGATTTGAGATTTTATTAAATCTGTTCGCCAACAAAAGGTGCATGCCTGAAAAACCATGAAATTGAGTTACACCATCTATAATTTCAATAAATTTATTTTTATCTATAGGAGCAATAAGTGGAAATCTTTTAGAAAATGGAGTAAATGTTGTGTACAATTCACTAGCAAAATAAACTTTAGCATATTTTTTCATCTCTTCTAGTAGTGCCTTATTGCTTTGTTCAGGAGCTGAAAATAATAATATTTTTGTCACCAGTCCTTGATTGTGCCTCTCTTTTGCCATTCTTACAAAAAAAGTTTCTATTCCACCTAAACCTAATGCACTGTATATGTACAACATATTATTTTCTCCTACTTTTATAATTTTTAATCTCTTTTATAGCTAAACTCACTCTATTTTTATATAATAATGTACTTATTAAAAATAAAAATATCCATACCAAATAAAAATATTGTATTTTTGCTTCTGTTAGAACAAGTACAATTGTTGTAATCATGTAACATATCAATAAAAAATAAATCTTTACTCTAGGTAAAGATACCCATAAGTACGCACTAGATTCAGTTCGTACCATAAAAAATATGAAAAATGATATAACGGTTGCTATAGCTGCACCTGATGCTCCATATTGAGGAATCAAAAAATAATTTAAAATTGCATTAGATACAAAAGCAGCTATAGATGCTGACATTGCAAACATCGAACGCTTTGTAATTCCTATTCCTACTACTGTAGTTTCTGAAAGCATATAAAAAAGTGGTATAGATACACAAGCTACTAAAAGATACTCTATAGAGCTATATTGTTCTGGTAAGAAATATAAAACTATCCATGATAGTAGTCCAACCATACTCCAAATAAAAACCACACCTAAAAACATATATTCAATAACTTTTTGAATAACTTGTGGTTCAACACCATCTTTTACCCATTTATACACTGTGGGATGCCAGAGGTTTGAGAATATTGTAGATATTATACTAACAGCCCCTGCGATGCTTACAGCAATAGCATACACGCCCAACTCTTCAAAACTAGATAAATATCGTATAAAAAATTTATCCATAGCAGTTAGACCCCAATAAGCAAGACTTCCTGCAACTAGTGGTAAACTAAATTTTAAAAGTTTTTTTATATATTTTTTATCAACTGTTGAAGTTATGGCAGGTATCCATATATCTTTTGTTATATATGAAAAAGTAAGTACTGAAAATACTATAGATACAGTATTTATAATCAAAAGATTAGTAAAACTATTTTCTAAATTTAAAAATATAACAAATCCAAGAAGTAGAACTAAAACTGCTTTTGGCATTATCTGTGTTATAGAAAAAGCTATACCTCTTTCTTGCATTCTTAAAACATGAGATAAAAAATTTATAAAAAAACTTGCAAATATACTTATTATAAAAAGTACACTAACAAATGATGATTCTATATCAAATAGTATTTTTGAAATGGAAAATGGTAGTATAGAAACTAGCAGTGTTACGCTAAACAGTATAATTAAGCCTGGAGATACTACAGATTTAAGTAATATTGATTTATTATTTATCTCATGGTATTCTCTTACATAAGCTTGATGCATAGCTAAACTAAAAAACATAACAGCAAAACTCAATGATACTTGTAGCATAGACATTTGTCCAACACTTTCAACAGGGAAATACCAAGCAACAAGTGGCAATGTAACAAAACCTAAACCTGCTGCTCCTATTGGACCTAATGAAAATTGCAGTATTTTTTTTAAAGTCAATTAAAAAAACCTTTCATACTTTTTATAACTTTTGATATTTCACTATCTTTTATCCCATAATACATAGGCAACCTCAAAAGCCTCTCACTCTCAACCGTAGTAAACTCATCAACTCCCTCAAATCTACCAAACTTCAATCCAGCAGGGGCAGAGTGAAGTGGTATGTAATGGAACACTGACCAGATCTCATTCTCTTTTAAGTGTTCTATTAGTTCACTTCTAGTTTCAAGATCTTTTACTTTTATATAAAACATATGAGCGTTATGAACACATTCTTTTGAAACTATTGGCAACTCTATCAATCCTTTAGTTTCCAATTCTTTAAGTCCATCGTAATATTTTTGCCAAGTGTTTAATCTATTTTGATTAATCTCATCTGCCTTTTCAAGGTTACCCCACAAATACGCCGCACTTACATCATTCATTAAATAGCTACTTCCTAAATCGACCCAAGAATATTTATCTACCATACCCCTAAAAAACAGGCTTCTATTAGTTCCTTTTTCTCGAATAATCTCTGCTCTTTGTATAAATCTTTCATCATTTATGATAAGGAGTCCACCTTCACCTGCGCTTGTGTAATTTTTCGTCTCATGAAAACTAAACGCACCTAAATGCCCTATAGTCCCAAGAGCTTTCCCTTTATAGCTACTCATCATCCCTTGAGCCGCATCTTCTACTACAAAAAGATTATGTCGATTTGCTATATCCATGATAGTACCCATTTCACACCCTACACCTGCATAATGAACTGGAACGATAACTTTTGTTTTATCTGTGATCGCTTGCTCTATCTTTGTCTCATCGATATTCATAGTATCTGGGCGAATATCTACAAATACAATTTTAGCCCCTCTTAGTACAAATGCATTTGCAGTACTTACAAAAGTATATGAAGGCATAATGACTTCATCACCCTCTTGTATATCTAGTAAAATAGCAGCCATCTCAAGAGCATGGGTACAGCTTGTAGTAAGCAGTGCTTTTTTACATTTTAGTTTTTCTTCAAACCATTGATGGCATTTTTTAGTAAATTGCCCATCACCTGATATTTTATTACTTCTCATCGACTCTATTACATATTTTTCTTCATTCCCTGTAAAAGGTGGTTTGTTAAATGGTATCATTATTCTCTTGCTCCAAAATATTCTTTTATTAATAACTTACAATTATCATCATTTTCATCCCAAACTTCAGGTAATAGCAAACTGTGTTCTATACAAAAATCTTCAATTTTCTCTATTGTTGCTTCACCTATTAATGCTCCATTTTTAAAAAGTAAAACTTTATTTTGAATTGATATAGAATACATTTTAATTCCTCCCTGCTTGTATAGCTGCATCTTTTACCCATTGACCTAAATTTTCATGACCTTTATGCTTGTTCCATAAATGTTTACTATATTTTTTTTCTAACATCCAGTTACATCTTGATGTTGTTTTCTTTTGCATGCATTTTATTTTACTGACATCAATCTCTAATAGACCGTTACCTCTTTTTATGCTCTCTTCTATCTCGTACTTTACCCATTTGCTCTGGCAAGTTTTTTCACCAACCAAAACTACAGTTACACTAGTACCTTTGAGTTGATTGTCTATCCAGTTTTTTATAGCTTGGTCACCTTTTTGTTTTACTTTTTCAAAATCTGCTTTATCTATAAAGCCAGCTGTTTCTTTATCAGGTTTTGTTACCCAACTATGTCTTACATTCATAGCACGACTCACATCTTCATATTTGAAACTAAAAAATACTTTTCTTGCCATTAGCTACACCTCATATACAAATAAATTAAAATTAAAAATAAACCCATACCAAAATAAAGTGGTAATATAGTCAGAGAACAAAAACTTGATACAAAAGTTTTATCTGTATACTTTGAAGCATTCATATTAAAATCTTCTATATCTTTATCTGCAACTTTATCGTTGTATAGTTCTCTATATCTTCTCTCCTGTGTCAAATAAAAACTATCAAGATACCAAAATAACAATATTGTAGGTAGTCCAGCTAATAAAAAATCTACATTATTACTTGATGCATATAATGCTAAAAAAGCAGAAACTATTGTAATACACCACCCTTTTATAGTAAAAGAGTTACTGTTCATTCTAGTAATCACATTTTGAATAAACTCTAAATGTTTTAGTTTTTCTTGACTCATTATCAGTTTATCCAATCCTCAAATTTTGCAATTTCAGTGCTTAGAAGCATATCTTTAAATAATCTTGCTGTTGAAGTACTTTTTTTATTCTCTTTTAATATTAAACCTCTCACTGATGAGTATGTGATATATGGATAAAGTCCTAAATACTCTTGCCCTTCATATGTAGTATCAAGATCATGTTTCATAATAGGTAATATTGCTACATGTCCATTCACACCATCAAAATAACCTAATTCCCATGGCATCCATTTTGAGGTTTCAGAGTTTTCGGTGGTAATATAGAGTAAACTTTTAGCACTATCCATTCTATTTTTTAATACTTGAGCTGTATTTTTAGTTACTTTATCCCTTTCAAGATGTTGATCTTCTATCCAATCTACATAAACACTATATTGATATTCATCTTCAAGTATTTCTTTAATACCCAAGATAAGATCTGCATCTTTGAAGCTATGAGATAAAAAAATATCATAGCTCTCTTCACTTGATTTAAGTTTTTCATTTGATTCTAGTAACAACTCTTCAGTAGATAATGACTTAAAACTTTTAGCTTGTGTAGCTTTTTGTCTTACTTGCGATTCTATAAAAAAACTCATTTAAACCTACTCCTAAAATTTATAAACATCTCATTGTCATTTTTATCTCTAATATCTTTCAATCCTATTAATCCCTCAACACAAACAACTATAGGCATCCCATCTTTGATAAATATCACTTTTCCTATATGTCGTTCTCTATGTTCAACTACTACATCTTCAACTATTTCAACATCAATAAACTTGACTATTTCACCATTTAGATATGCTTTTGCATTATCATATGGATATCCAACTGCATCTACAAATCTCTTGATTTTATCAGCACTCCAAGACCAATCTATAAAATAATCTTCACCATCAAGCCAAAGACTATAGGTAGCTTTGCTTTCATCTTGTTGTGTAGCTTTTAACTTATCTTTATCTTGAATAGTTGTAAAAATTTCATCTACAAGTTCAAAATAGAGAGGTTCTATTTGATTTATAGCTTCACTTATCTTTATAGGGTAATTTATCTCAAAACTTCTTTGAGCGATAATATCACCTTTATCGTATTCATTACTAGCAAACAAAGCTGTTACCCCCCCCCCCGATTTTCATTATTGACTAAGCAATTTACAAGTGGAGCGAAGCCTCTGTATTTTGGCAAAAGTGAATCATGAAAAACGATTAAATCTCTCTCATCTTTGATAAGCCATCTCCAACCTATAGCAAACTTATATCCGTTAAACTCTTTTTCAATCGGTACAACATTTTCAAATCGACTAAAAAATATGATTTTCTCTTTTGTAGCCAACTCTTTTATCTCATCAAAAAAATCTTTTTGGATATTTTTATCTTCACCACTTACTACATATGCAACAGATGAGCTTCCAAACTTCTCTATAAAGTTTTTAAGTACATAAAACCCTTTTGAATTCATAATATAAAAAGCTATTTTATTCATAGTTGACCCTCATTTTCTATGTATTTTTTTTCAAGTTCTAATAAGTCTTTTTTTCTGCTTGTGATTTTTTTAGCTGGATTTCCAAGATATATGCTCCACTCTTCAGTTTTTTTTCTAACTAAAGACAATGCACCTACTGAAGTTCCTTCTGCCAATACAACACCTGGCATAATAATACTTCCAGCTCCTACTATAGAATGCTTTCCTAAAATAATTTCTTTTTTTGCTTCTTTTTTATACTCATCTGGAATAGTTGGATTTGTCAAAGTTCTGCCACTATAATCATCAGACTGAGTAAATACTTGAACTTGATAAGCAAGTCCTGAAAAATCTTCAAAAACAATCCCTTTTTCTCCACCTGCAACTAAACAAAATGGAGCAATATGAACATTTCTACCAATTTTGATTTTTCCAGAAATAACACAAAAGTCATCTATTCTTGAATTATCACCAATTTCAATTTGGTCACAGTTATAAATACTTGCCTTGTCACTTACTTTTACATTTTTTCCAATATTCTTAAAACCTAATCGTTTTAATTGCTCTTCTGTATAATATGCCATTATTTATATTTCCTTAAATACCACTCAATAGTCTTAACAATCCCACTCTCAAAATTCTCATCTGCTTTCCAACCAAGCTCATTTTCTAGTTTTGTAGCATCTATCGCATATCTTCTATCGTGTCCTGCACGATCCTCAACAAAAGTTATCAAATCTTTATAACTCTTCGGACGTGAGGTTTCAACCTCACCTGTTTTAGGTGCGACTGAAGTCGCACGTCCGTTTGATGGAGGTACTTTTTCATCTAAAATAGTACAGATTCTATCAACTATTTGAAGATTTGTTCTCTCATTTCTCCCACCGATATTATATGTTTGTCCAATTTTTCCATTATGGAAAACTAGATCTATACCTTTACAGTGATCAAGTACATACAACCAATCTCTTATATTCTTTCCATCTCCATAAATTGGGATTGGGTTTTGTTTCAAAGCATTTCTTATAATCGTAGGGATTAATTTTTCATCATGTTGTTTTGGACCATAGTTATTTGAGCAGTTTGTAATAACTGTATTTAATCCATAAGTTTCATTATATGCTCTTATTATCATATCACTTGAAGCTTTTGAAGCGGAGTATGGAGAGTTTGGAGCATATGGTGTTTTTTCTGTAAACAGATCATTTGGATTTAGAGTAAGTGTTCCATACACTTCATCAGTTGAGATATGGTGAAATCGTGGAAGCACTTTGTTTGGACGTGAGGTTTCAACCTCACCTGAGTTTTCTACAGTCTCATTAGGTGCGACTGAAGTCGCACGTCCGAAATGCTCTTTATAGACAAATGGTTTATCCATCCAGTGTTTATAGGCTACATCTATTAGTGTAAATGTTCCATTTACATTTGTTTGCACAAACACACCTGGATTTTTAATAGAGTTATCTACATGAGATTCAGCTGCAAAGTGAATAACTCCTTGAATATCATATTCACTAAATATAAATTCAACTAATTCTCTATTACAGATATCACCTTTGATAAATTTATATCTTGGATTTGTTTCACACTCTTTTAGGTTTTCTAAGTTACCTGCATATGTTAGTAGGTCTAGGTTTATGAGATTGTACTCTGGGTATTTTTCTAAAAAGTATGGAACGAAGTTTGAGCCTATGAAGCCTGCTGTTCCTGTTAATAAAATATTAGTCATTTTTCACCAACTCTTTTAAGTATTGTCCATAGCCATTTTTACTAAGTGGGTCTGCTATTTCTAATACTTTTTCTTTATTTATCCAGCCATTATTATAAGCTATCTCTTCTAGACAAGCTATTTTGTAGCCTTGTCTATGTTCTATAGTCTGTACAAATGAACTAGCTTCTAAAAGGCTATCATGTGTACCCGTATCTAGCCAAGCGAAACCACGACCGAGTAGTTCTACTTGGAGTTTGTCTCTTTGTAAATACTCTTCATTTACAGTTGTAATTTCTAGTTCACCTCTATGAGATGGTTTTATACTTTTAGCTATTTCTATTACTGAATTATCATAAAAGTAAAGTCCCGTTACTGCAAAATTTGACTTTGGGTGAGCTGGTTTTTCTTCTATGCTTATCGCTTTTTGGTTTTCATCAAACGCGACTACGCCAAATCGTTCAGGGTCTTTTACTTGGTAACCAAAGACAACAGCACCCTCTTTTAAAGAAGCTGCTTTTTTAAGTAATGGAGTAAATCCATGACCATAAAATATATTATCACCAAGTACTAAACAGACACTATCATCACCGATGAACTCTTCACCAAGTATAAATGCTTGTGCAAGCCCATCTGGAGAAGGTTGAATCTTATAGCTAAGATTTATACCCCAGTCACTCCCATCACCTAAAAGCTCTTCAAATTTATGTAAATCTTCAGGAGTTGATATGATTAGTACATCTTTTATGCCTGCAAGCATAAGAACTGACAATGGATAATAAACCATAGGTTTATCGTATATTGGAAGTAGTTGCTTACTTATGCTTCTTGTTACTGGATATAGTCGTGTCCCACTTCCTCCTGCTAAGATAATACCTTTCATTTTCTATAATCTTCCATCACTATCTTTTAAAATTGATTTAATATCATAAACAATTTGATTTTTATTTTCAAATGTTAAATTTTTATATTTATCATGTGATACAGCTAAGATTATAGCTTCATAATCATCATAGCTCACATCATTATCTAAGTTTAGATTGTACTCATGTTTTACTTCGTCTTTATCTGCCCAATAGTCAGAAACTGTGATATCACATCCAAACTCTTTTAGCTCTTCTATTACATCTATCACTCTGCTATTTCGTATATCTGGACAATTTTCTTTGAAAGTGATACCAAGGACTAAAACTTTTGAACCTTCGATTTTGTGACCTTTTTTTATCATCAATTTTATTACTTGATTTGCTACATAGATTCCCATATTATCATTTAGTCTTCTTCCTGCTAGTATAATTTCTGGGTTATATCCTATACTTTGAGCTTTATGAGTAAGATAGTATGGATCTACACCAATACAGTGTCCTCCAACAAGTCCTGGTTTAAATGGCAAGAAATTCCATTTTGTTCCTGCAGCTTCTAGTACATCATTTGTATTGATACCAAGTTTATTAAAGATGATTGCAAGTTCATTTACAAATGCTATATTGATATCTCTTTGAGAGTTTTCTATAACTTTTGCTGCTTCTGCAACTTTGATAGTAGGAGCCAAGTGAGTACCAGCTGTGATGATACTCGCATAGAGCTCATTTACTTTTTGACCTATCTCAGGAGTTGAACCAGAAGTAACTTTTAGTATCTTTGTAACCGTATGTTCCTTATCACCTGGATTAATTCGCTCAGGAGAATAACCACAGAAAAAATCTTGATTAAATTTTAGATTAGAAAATTTTTCTAAGATAGGCACACAGTCTTCTTCTGTAGCACCTGGGTAAACAGTTGACTCATAGATGACTATATCATCTTTTTTAAGCACTTTACCTACTGTTTCAGAAGCCTTTATAAGAGGAGTTAAATCAGGTCTTTTATTTTTATCTATTGGAGTCGGTACTGTTACTATGTAGATATTACAATCTTTTATGTCATTTATATCTAAAGAAAATTTCATACCATTATTTATAGCTTCATTAACTTGTTCTTTTGAAAGTTCTAAAGTTCTATCATATCCACTTGTAAGTTCATCTATTCTCCACTTTGATATATCAAATCCTACTACTTCATACTTTTCACTAAATGCATGAGCTAGTGGAAGCCCAACATATCCAAGTCCTATTACACATATCTTGTTTTTCATTTTATTTAACTCCTTTAATATCATTTATATACCACTCTATTGATTCTTTGAGTCCAAGTTCAAGTGTATGAGTTGGTTCATATCCTAGCAACTCTTTTGCACTATCTATATTAGCATTTGAGTGCCTTATATCTCCAGCTCTAAAATCTCTATAGAGAGCATCTTTGATTTTTAGCTCTGGTAGTTTTGCTTCAAGTTCATTTCTGATAGCTTCAAAGAGATTGTTTAAAGTTTCTCTTCCACCTGCTGCTGTGTTGTAAGCCTTTGCAAAAGCTTGTGTATTTGTAGTAGTCCCTGCTAATATATTTGCTTGAACTACATTGTCGATGTAAGTAAAATCTCTACTTGTTTCACCATCACCATTTATATAGACATCTTCACCATTTAGCATTTGTGATATCCACTTTGGCATCACTGCAGCATAAGCTCCATTTGGGTCTTGTCTTTTGCCAAATACATTGAAGTATCTAAGCCCTATAGATTCAAACCCATAACATTTATAAAATACTCCCATATAAAGTTCATTGACATATTTTGTGACAGCATAAGGAGAGAGTAGATTACCTGTTCTGCTTTCCACTTTTGGAAGTTCAGCTGAGTCACCATATACAGATGAACTTGAAGCATAAACAAATCTTTTTACTCCATTCGCTTTGGAAGCTGTAAGCATATTTAAAAATCCACTTACATTTGAAGCATTTGAATTTATAGGATTATCGATAGACCTTGGAACTGATCCAAGTGCTGCTTGATGAAGAACTATATCTACATTTTTAGTGATTTCTATGCAAGTTTTATAGTCTGTTATATCACCCTCTGTAAAAGCAAAATTTACCCATTGATCTCTAGAAACAGAGTTTTTGATATGCTCCAAATTATGCTTATGTCCTGTAGCAAAATTGTCAAGCCCTATTACTTTTTGATTAAGCTTTAGTAATTGTTCTACTAGATTTGAGCCAATAAACCCTGCAACTCCTGTAACTAGCCAAGTTTTTTGATTGGTTAAAAGTTCTTTTTTTACTTCATTGTATTTCATTTATTATCCTCTTTCCTATAAAATTCTTTATACCACTTCACAAATCTTTCAATCCCCACTTCAAGCGATGTATCAGGCTTATAGCCAAAATCATTCACAAGGTCACTTACATCTGCATAGGTAGATACTACATCTCCATCTTGCATATCCATGAAGTTTTTTGTAGCCTCTTTTCCTATAGCTTTTTCTAGGGTTTTAATAAAATCTAAAAGTTGCACTGGAGAGTTGTTTCCGATATTGTATATTCTATATGGTGCAGTTGATATTGATGGGTCTGGATTGTTAGCATCGAATTTATCAGATTGTTTGGCTGGATTATCTATAACTTTGATAATACCATCTACTATATCACCTACATAAGTGAAGTCTCTAGACATATTTCCATGGTTAAATACTTTTATAGGTCTGTCATTTGTGATAGCATCAGCAAAAAGCATAGGTGCCATATCTGGTCGTCCCATCTCCCCGTACACAGTAAAAAATCTCAAAGAACTTGCCAAAATTCCATATAGATGAGAGTATGTGTGAGCCATCATCTCATTGCTCTTTTTAGTAGCTGCATAAAGAGATACTGGATGGTCTGTATGGTCACTAGTTTTGAATGGTTGTGATTTATTTAGTCCATATACTGATGAGCTAGATGCATAAGATAGGTTTTTTACACCATAGTTTCTACAAGCTTCTAGAATATTCATAAAACCTACTACATTACTTTGAATATAAGCATGGGGATTTTCTATAGAGTATCTTACTCCTGCTTGAGCTGCTAAGTTACAAACTGCATCAAATTTCTCAGTTTCAAAAAGGTTGTTTATAGTTTGGCTATCTTCTAGGTTTGCTTTTATGAATTTGTGTTTGGGGTAAGTTTTTGATGATAATAGCACATTGTCTTTTAAGTCATCTTTATTTATTCCAAGTTCATTTATCCTTGCATATTTGAGATTTACATCATAGTAGTCATTGATATTATCAAGACCTACTACTTCATCACCTCTTTCAAGAAGTTTTTTAGCTAAGTGATATCCTATAAATCCTGCTGTTCCTGTTACTAATATTTTCATTTAGTACAATGTGCCTTTTTAAGATTTGACAAATCATACATCTCTTCATACTCTTTTTTTTGCTTTTGAAGTCTATCGTATTCTTCTTTTTTGATTTCAATAAATTTATCTGTTAGAGCTATTTTTTCTTTTATTCCAGTTGGTGTTAAAAGATATTTGTATTGTATTTTACTATCTGAATTTACAAATCTATCAACTTTAACCAAACCTTTTTCCACAAGTTTTTTAAGAATATAGTTAACCTTACCCGCACTATATCCTATCTCTTCACCTATAGTTCGTTGATTAGTTACTTTTCCTAATGATCTTAAAACCTCTAATTCAATCTCTTCTTGAGTCAATTTTTTAACCTTTTGTATAAATCGTGTTTAGTGATTGAATTGTATAGTGTTTAGACTTTGAACATGATTAAATAATTTTAATTTTGAAACAGATATAATCACATTTATTACAAATTGTTATTATTGCAATTCAGGTAATTCTACTAGTTTAGGTTTTAATTGTAATATGATTGAACCACCTTTTCTTAAAATATCTTTTTGTACAGACTTAAATTTTTCATATAATATATCATCAACATCTGATATTGAATCAATTACAAATAAATATTCCTTTAAATTAATATCCAACTGCACTATCATTTTTAAACACATTAGATCTAAAAATCTTTTTTGATTTATCATATAACACATATTTTCTAAATTATCTAATATAAATCTCGTTCTACCTAGTGTTTCTAGGGACTCAATACTATTTACGGTATCGATATATAATACTTTTTTAACTATATTTTGTTTTAACATGTCACGAGCTACACAAAAACATAAGTTTGAATCATGTATATAGGTAATGCCATTTTTAATAACATAATCTTCAAATAAAAAATCTCTTCTTATTCCACTCTTTACTCCAGGGATACATTGAAAATTGTAAAATATATCATTTATATTTTTCATATCATCACAACTAAACATATTTTTAACTCCTAAATTTATTTTTAAAAAATTTTAGTAGAAAAAAATATGTTTGTTACTATGTTTACTCAATCTAGAATAATGAACTGGCTTTAATTTTGGAATAAAAAACCAAATGGTGTTTATACTTAATTTGAGAGTCTAATTTTTTCTCAAATTAAAAAAAGGCAATAAATTTCTACCTTTTAATCTTTGTTCAATTATTCTAAACTCTTTTGTAGCGGTTGATTTTTCTTTGAAAGTTAAAGTTTTATCTTTAGAGATAAGTTCAAATTGTTTTTTATAGTATTTCAATAAAAAATCACATAGTTGAATTTGATATTCTTTAAGTGTTAATGTTTGAAGTTCTGTTCTTGCAATAATTGATGTTAGCTTTTCTATATTTCCATTTAGTAAATATTCAAATTCTTCCCTGTGTAAATCAAACATTGAACTATCAAGTGCAGTTAAGATAATATCTTTTTTATAAGGATAGTTTAAAATCCCTTGCAGTATTAAAATTTCAGTAATGTCAATCATCTGATTTTGAGGGCTATTAGGTGTTTTGTAGTTGTTTTTGAGTGTGTTTGATTTTTGTGTTTTCGAGGAAACTCCTAAAGTCGTTTTGATGTACTTTGGGTGTAAATTTATAAGATGTGCAGCATAACCCTTGAACTCTTCTGCCATTACAGGCTTTAATGTAGAAAGAAATTCCTCTATTTTTACTAGTATTTTTTGCTTTTCTTCTGGTCTATTTATATCAAATCTATAGTTTCCTAAATTATCCTTAACAATATAATCTAATGCAAATTCTACAAAGTACTTTCGAGGAAACTGCACTCCGTTTGTTTTGGGCGATAAAAGTAAGGACTTTAATTCATCTACCCTACCCTCTTTTACATAATCAGCAGGATCTTGTCCATTTTGAAAAATCACAACTCCACCAACAAAGTCATTTTGTGCTAATAGTATTGAAGCTTTATAAGCAGCTTCCATACCAGCTTTATCACCGTCATAGCCCAATATTACTTTTGCATCTGATTTTTTTAAAAGCGGTATGTGTTGAGATGTAAGTGCAGTTCCAAGTGTTGCTACTGAATTGGCAAATCCTGCTTGATGGAGCATTACAACATCAAGATAACCCTCTGTAATTATTATCTCTTTTGATTGATAAATACTTTCTCTTGAAAGGTTGTACCCAAAGAGCAATGCAGACTTGTTAAAAAGTTTTGTTGCAGGAGAGTTTACATATTTTGCATTATGCCCTGATATAGTTCTTCCACCAAACCCTACTAACTTGCCACTTTGTAAAAATATTGGAAATGTAATTCTTTCTATAAATCTTGCATACAAGCCATTAGAACCACTATCAATGATTCCAAGCTCTATTGCCATGCTTAGATCAAAAAAGTTGTTTCTTAGATAGTTTATAGTGTCATTAGAGCTAGATGCATAACCTATTTGAAATTTATCTCTAGATTCTTTTGTAATTCCTCTTGAATAGAGATATTGTATGGCATTTTGATTACTCAATAAATTGTTTTGATAGTAGTTGTTAACTGCATCAAGAATTGAAGTATTTAGAGCTTGTGAGTCATTGTTATCATATTCAAGATTGAAGTTTGTAAGTGTGGCTATCTTCTCTATTGCTTCAGGATATGAAAGCTTTTCGTACTCCATAACAAACTTTATAGCATCTCCACCATTAGAACACCCAAAACAATGATATATCTGCTTTGCAGGACTCACTGTAAAGGATGCTGTATCTTCTCCATGAAAAGGGCAACAAGCTTTAAAATTTGCACCTGATTTTTTTAGCTCTATGAATGAAGAAACTATATCAACAATATCAATTTGATTTTTGAGATTTTCTATTGAAGTTTTTAAGATCAAGACTCCATATCCTTTAAAACATATCCACCAGTTTTAGGTGCTCCTTGGAACTCTATTTTGTTTTCCTCTTTTAATTGTTTAAGCCATCTTTGAACAGTTCTTAGTGGTGTGTCAATATGTTTGCTTAATTCATTTGCTCTCAATCCAGGATTTGTTTGTATAAACTCTAAAAGTTCTGTTACACCGCCAGATACTACGCCATTTACACCGCCAGATACTACGCCATTCAAAGGTGTTTCATTTTTATAAAAAATATTTTTCATATAGTTTTGTTTTATGAGAAAGCTATCTTTATCATATGCTTCAAGTATTCTATTTAGTCCTGAACCCAAATGCTCTACAAGTTCTAAGTCTTTATAAATTCTCATAAGCTCTCTACTTGTAGGGTTAGAATACCCAGAAAAAAAATCATCTATATTTTTTATAATCGATAATCCACCTGTGGAAGTTATCTCTATGCGGTCACTAAATATCTCAAATACAGGAGGATTTTCAGTGGTGTAATCATTGTGAACGATAGCATTTATAACCGCTTCTCTTAAGGCCACTTTATTCCAAAGGGGTTGTTCTTTTCTAGTAGTTGAAGTTATAAGTGCTGCTGTTTTATTTTCTATTTCTAATTTTTCAAGAACTCTTTTTGTAGCTTTTATAATTGAACAGTAGCCGTATTCATTGTTTTCTATAAGATCAACTTTATTTGTTCCAGCATATTTTGCTACTTTTATTGAAACCCCATTACTATCAGCCATAAGGTATGCTACATAATTGTAATAGTCATCATCTGTAAGAAGTTCTAAATTTGAAGCAAATTTTTCATTTAGCTTTAAACCTTTCTCTTCATAATATATTTTTAATTGCTCAAAAGTTAAATCTTGTCTTCTTGATTTTATATTTCCAAGTGAATTTCTAACTCTTTTAGCAAATAAATCTTCAATCATAGTTTGGCTCATAGGCTCACTACTGCTTCCAACTCTTATGTAGCAACCTTTTTCAGACATTCCATTTTTTTTGATGTAATAAGGAGTTTCTCTACCGCTTGCAATTATGATTTTTATAATTGACTGCTCTTCAATAGTTTCTAAAATAACTTCAAAAAGACCAAGGCAAGATGGAGAGATATTATGTTTTAGTTTATCTTTGATTTTGAGTTGCGTTTCATCAGGATTTTGGCAACCTACTATTTTGCCATCTTTATCAACTCCAATATAAATTATTCCACCCTCATGATAATTTAAAAAAGCTACTACTTCTTTTTCAAATGTATCAGTTAGGGATTGTTTATGCTCGACTCTATGAGATTCAATTAAATTCATCGATTGTCTCCTCTAGCATAAATAAAAACATCTCTAACCAGTTCCTTACTTGTCAATTGTTTATAAAAAAAAGCTATGAAATGTTTTTGAAAATGGATGATTATAAGTATATTCTTTGACTTTGTACTCAAAATCTAATGGTTCATTTATAATTGTATTTGCAAAAAAATCTGCTTCATATAATAACTCTCCATCATCTTTTAAAAATACGCTTCCTTTTGCATCATTAAAATTTGGATTTACAATATATGCAGCTTCTTGTAATGATTTATTTCTTTCAATTAAATTTAAAAATGGTTTACAATCTTTTTTGATTTTATAAATCGACAAATAAGAACCCTCAATATCAGCTAACATCTGTTTGTCAATATTAATTAGTCTATTATTTATAGTTTCCAAAATAATCACCTCTTTAAATCTAAAAATATCTACATTTTACATTAAATTTTATAAGAGGGTCATAAGTAGATTTTGAAAGATATTTAAATTTCAACATGGATACACTCTTTTGTAGCTTTAAATTGTAAATTATCTTATCAAATTATAAAGGTATTTTAGTATTATAAACCAATAATTAAAAAAATTTTCTGCTAAAATATAAAAAAACAATGACTTGGATTGCTTTTTCTTTCTAATTATTTTCTTCTTTTACTTTTTATGGACTCCTAAAAAGAGTCCTAATAAAAAGACTTCTTTAAAAGTCTTTTATAGTCTTTAGAGCATAGTGTACTTTGGTTGTAAACTAGTGTGATTTGGGTGTAAATTTCAATCGTTTTCGTGTACTTTGGGTGCTTGGTTAATGTACTTTGGTTGTATTTGATGTACTTTGGGTGAAGTGTAATCATTTGTAATTATAAGCTTTATCCTCTAAATACCCCTAAAAATCGCCTATATATATCATTTTGTAATTACTATTACTTACAATTCTATATAAAAATGAACCATATTCGTATAGTGTACTTTGGGTGTATTCCCCTTTTTTTGGTACTTGTACTTTGGGTGTAAGCTATGTTCAGTTGATGTACTTTGGGTGAATATAGTGTACTTTGGGTGTAAGTTGATGAGAAATGGGTGTAATTTTTGGCTTTAAATCCCTGATAATAAGCCTATTTATCGGCATTTATACTAGTTTTAGTACTTTATTTTTGTTAGTACTATCTATATTCTATTTTGATGTACTTTGGGTGTAGATTATTCATATTTCTGCTATTTACTTAAGAACACATGTACTTTGGGTGTAAATCTCATAGTATGTGGATACTTCTTTTACAAAGTTGGCTTTTTTCTACTATATTAGTAACCATTTTTAAAAAAAACTGTATAAGTCTTTAATTTTGTATAAGTGTAAAACCCTTATTTGGCTCCAATTTATAGGGCTTTAAAGAGTATGTAGTGTACTTTGGGTGTAAAAAAGTAGTTAGATTACTATTTCTATCAAAAAATCAATGGTTTTAATAGCAAATAGTATGTACTTTGGTTGTAAGTTTTAAAGAGAGTTTAAACTAGATATCAAAAAGATGTCCTCTTAATAGTAGATTTTCCAATACCCATCAAACCCATATTGATTTTTATTTTTTTGGGTATAAAAATTAAGTTCTGATTTTTGGGTATAAAATTTTTCAAGCTCTGTTTTTGAAAATCCAATTCTTTCTAGATAAAACCCAGCTAATTGAAAATATGGATAAATAAAATCAAATTTTTCTATGATAGTGTAAATTCTATCAATATCGAGTT
The DNA here is from genome assembly GCF_059705355.1 of Sulfurimonas lacustris. Lineage (NCBI taxonomy): Bacteria > Pseudomonadati > Campylobacterota > Epsilonproteobacteria > Campylobacterales > Sulfurimonadaceae > Sulfurimonas > Sulfurimonas lacustris. The sequence goes on along the minus strand of NZ_AP046126.1, from coordinate 91,840 downwards.
TATCTTTAATTTTTGCAAACACTTCTATTATCGCTTCACTTGATTGTAAATATTGTACATTACTTATCATCTCTACAAAAGCTCGATTAATTGAAGATACTTTATATTCATTATATTCGATAATTTCAAATGTGTCAGTATTGTTTGCTTCCAATAAAACTACAATATGATTATTAATCTTATCATAGGCATTGGTTCTTCTTGGCTTTTTGCTAAAAGCATTATCTATATCTTCTTGAGTTAAAGTTACATTGCCCTGCTCTATTCTTGTGGTTCTTTCTTTTGAAACAAATATAAAATCTCTTCTAAAGTCACTTAACCCTTGAAGATTTAAAGCTGTACTCATAGAAAAAAAACTATTTTTTTCTAAGGAATCACAAAAATCGTAGATATTAAAATCTTGATAAAAAGTATATCTTGTTTTGATATGACCTCTTATAGTAAGACTTTTTTGAGTCAACCCTTCATCAATAAGTTTTAATAAAAAAGAGTTGAACGATAAACTGCTTGATACTAAAGATTCATCTTTTAGCTGCTCTAATATCTCTTTTAATTGCTCTTGAGATAAAAACTCAAATGCTCTAATAGTTTTCAAAATCTCTTTTTTATTTAGTGTAAAATAGTCTTGTTTCATTTATTAGTCTTAGTAAAGTAAATTTACTTTACTATATCATATATATAAAAAATTGTCAAGAGAAAATTCTCATAAAATATTTGACATTTATTTAAAGTTTGTTATAATTAAGTATATATACTTAATTAAAGAGTAAGAATGAAAATATTTGTAGTAAAAAATAAGCAATTTATAGGAACACTTAGCCAAGAGAGTGGAAAAATTAAATTTATTTATAGTGATGCACTATTAGTAGATAGTTATCTTCAAGGGTTAAAAGAGAAAGAAAACACTTCAAATACTCTATTTCCAATTTTTGAGAATATGTTACCAGAGTTTGAGCAAGTAAATTTTATAAAAGTTCAAAACAATATCACAACAGAAATTGAAGTTTTACTTTATCTTAGTGATATACATGGAAGCTATGAATTTTACACAGAAGAAGATTTTGAAAAACTTGACCTTCAAGAGCAAAATATTTTTCATTTTAATGATGTAAAAGAAGAGATACTTGATAATAACTATACATTTCCAAATATTTTAGAGTATTCTTTAGATATAGATGATTCAATCTTATATCCAAGTGGTCTAGCTAATAGTAAAGTGATAGGACTTTCAGGGTACCAATACAAGTTTAGTGTTATAAAAGATGATGATAAAAAGTCTATAAGATATGATGAATCAAAAAGTAGCAACTATTTTATGAAACCTTATAGCAAATATTATACAACTTATGCACCACATGACAAAGATAGAAGTTATATTCCTTTTTTACTTATAAATGAGCATATGTTTATGAGTTTAGCTCGTGATTTTGGATTTAGTGTTCCATACAATGCGATTATAAAGCATGGAAGTGATTATCACTATATTATCAAAAGATATGATAGGTATGGTGAACTTAAAATTGACCATCATGAAATTCTGACATTGATGAATAAAAATAGTGATCAAAAATATAAAGTTTCTATGAGAGATGTAATGGAGATTGCAAAAAAGCATATTTCAAAAGAGCAGCTTGTAGAGCTTTTTAGATTTATAATTTTTTCTGTTGTTATTGGTCATGGAGACTTGCATGCAAAAAATCTTTCGCTAATATATGCAAGTAATAGCCTTGATGAAAAAACTATGCAGCTATCCCCTTTTTATGATATCTCCACAACAAAAATCTATAAAGATACAAAAGTAAATGATGTGGGATTAAAAATTGGTAACAAAACTAGTAAAATAAAAAAAGTAGATTTATTACAACTTGCTTCCGGGATAGATATTAGTGAAGAAAAAGCTCAAAATTTAATAGAGCACACATCAAAGCAATTTATAGACATTTTTGAGGGTTATATTGAAAAATTCCCTGCTAATATAAAAGCCCTACCCTATTATACTAGCAAATATGGTGGACAAAAACCATTTGAAATTATTTTAAAAGAGTATTTTAAAAATAGGGTGGATTATTTAAATAATAACTTGTTAGAAAAAGTTATCAGTGATAGCATTTGGGAGTAGTCTATCGAAAAAAAGAATAAATATCTAATTAATCTAAAAGACCCTCTAATGGAGGAATAAATCTAATATCTGTAGTTCCAGTGTATTCAAACAGTTGTGAACCTGAATAGTACTTGATATTGAATTTTGCTAATTCTTTCTCATACTCTTTTAGATACTGTTTTGCAGAGGTTACTTGTCTTGGAGTTTGACAAGGATAGTTTATAGTTTCAAGAAGCTGCATTAGTTTCATTCTTTGAATATTATCTGCACTTGCATCGTGAGTAATGAAGAATTCTATAATTGACCTAATAAAAGCACTGCCCTTCCCTCTTATTCCAATAAGCTCATCAAACCTCTTATTATAGTTGATAGATATTGTTTTATTAAAATACTCTGCATATTGTGATGATAATACAATCACATATGCTTGTTCTTTTGAGCTGTATTTCATTTCCTGGATAATGTTGTAACTTGATGTAATAGAAGGATTATCTGCATCTGTTCTTACTATAACAACATCTTTGATATATTCTATGGCTTCTTGAATGTTTTTTTGAGTTTTACCATTCCACTCTAATCCTAATTGTTGAGCTATTTCATAGATACTAAAATAAATAGCAATCGTACCTTTGTAAACAACAGACCTTATATTGTGAACCATAATGCAGTCTAATATCATTTTGTGGTATTGAGTTAGTAACCTATTTCTTATCTCTACAGTACCAAAAGCAGTTTCTCTTTTTAGAATATTTTTATTTGCAACAAATTCTCTAGCCAGTGCACTATTGTGAGAGATTTTATCTACCGGCATAAATGGACTGACTCTTAGGTCCATTAAAGTTGAAGTTGATTCATTAATCTTTTGTTTTGTATCAAAAAGACTGTATTGTATCATTTGTCCTTCATCTGGGAGCAAACTCATATTTTTTTTAGGAGTTCTTTTTCTAGGGCTTGATGGTTTTTTCTTTTCGTTATTTTCTTCAGCCATTATTTCGTCCTCTTTTGAGTTTTAATTGTAGTCATAATTCTTCTACCTCTGTATCATCCAAATTACCAAGTGTTGGCATTGAATATTTTTTAGGAGTTTCTTTTTGCGGTTCGAATGTTTTAACTTCAACTTTTGTATCAAATAGTTTAATTATATAGTCATGTTTTTCACTTGAGAAGTGATTAGTTTTATCAATAACTACTTTTCTGCTTCTTGTGTCATTTTCAACTTTTTCAATTACATAATGCATTCTACATGCATCAATAAATGCACTTGCCCCTCTAGCACTAGATTTATTAGTCCCACTTGCTTTTGAATGATGATGTATTAAGATAATAGTTTTGTTTTCATCGACACACCATTTATTTAGCAATGACATAAAATATCTTGCATCTGCATTTGAATTTTCATCTGCTCCATAAAATGCTATTAATGGATCAAGTACGATTAAAGAAAAGTCTTTGAGTTGTTGTTTCATTAATTCAAATTTAGCATTGATGTTTAGGTTTTTATCTACGAAATGAAATACTTGAGTTTCTTTCCCAATTACTGTTATCCTATTGTTTATGTTTAAATCATTATGTATTTTACATAAACTAGATGCCCTCTTCTTGGATACCCCTATTTCATCTTCACTTAACCATAAAAAACACTTTTTAAGTGTATATTTGTGTATAAACTGTAATGCTATATATAGTGATACATAACTTTTACCACTTCCACCAGGAGCACTGATAATATTAATTTCATGTTCTTGTATAGGTAAGATATCTTCTAAAAAGAAATTTGGATTTTTTTCTTCAGCTTTTGAGAAATCAATGAAATTAAAAATTTCTTGTCTTTTAAAATCTCTACTTCTTTGAATAAGAGCTTCAAGTTCATTAACCTTATCAATACTACTAGTTTCATCTGCTGCAATTTTTTTAAGTTGGGTTTGTAAAAATATTTTATAGTTGTTTTCAAGTAGGCTATTGTATATTGAATCTATATGGCTTATTGGATTGGCACTTATGATGTTTAAAAGAGGTTGCTCAAATGTGCTATCTAGTTTTGCGATAACTGTTTCTTCATTTATAGGAAACTTGTTGAGATATAGTTCATTCATTATCTCAAATATTTTTTTATATTGGGGATTTGAAAATATATTTTCTTTAATCTCTTTAATTGTTTCATTATCAAAGAATACAGTGGCAAGTAATCCTCGCTCCATTCCATCAATAATATTCGTATCTAACTTATCAAACATAATACCTACTTAAAATTATATTTATTTACTTATTTATACACTAAAAAAGTGTAAAGATGCACATAAAATATCTATTATTTCATTTTTGAAAATTAACTTAAATTATACTATAATCCTCTTTAAGAGGTGATTTTTTATTATAAAGAAGTATTAACTTGGAAAAAAAAATTCATTTAGGATATCGGTATAAATTAAAAATTAGTGATGGACAAAAATCTTTTTTAGATCATCATATGTTTATTTATAATCAAGCATATAATATTTGTTTAAATCTTTGGTTAAAAGAAAATGAGAAGAATAAAAATTTACCAAAGAAACTAAAACAATATCGTAGTGCAACTGGTTATGACACTGTAGTAAAAAGAGCTTTGCGTTTTAGAAAACTAACATTTTCAACTGTTGTTACTCAACAGGCTAGAATTAATTTTTTAAAAGCAGTTAAAAGGGCATTTTCTAAAGAAATAGTATCTGCAAGATTAAAAGCTATTGAAACTGCTCAAACTCCAAAAGAAAAAGTTAAAGCAAATCAATTAGGTATGCCAACATTTAAATCTAGCCGAGATATCTTTCAGTCATTTAACTGGCATAATCAGGGTTTTCAAATCATCAATGATAAAAATCCTAAATTTAAAGTTATCAAATTTATGAAAGTATATTTTAGATACAGATATTGTAGAGAAATGTCTAGTCATTACAAGATAACATCTATTACATTTTCAAAAGATTTTACAGGATACTATGTAAGCTATGGAGTTGAGCTTAAAAAACAGGTAGATTTAGTTGTGTCAAGGGATAATCTTGATATTACTAAGTCTATTGGGATAGACTTGAATGCTTATAATATTGCAGTGTCTAATAATGTTGATTATATCAAAGAATCAAATATTAGTGACGTGAAACTAGGACACCTTATCGATAACGGTGCAACAAATAGAAAAGCTTTAAAATATAAATCTAATGTTGTTGTACTATTAAGAAAACAGTCAAGAAGAGTGTTAAAAGCTCTTGAAAAATCAAAAACAGATAAAACAAAACTAAAATTAGGAAGTAATCATAGAAAAACACAATCAAAAATTAATAAACTGAATAAAAAAATAGTAAATCAAAAAAATGATCTCTATCACAAAATATCTACAGCTTTAACAAATAAGTTTGATATGATAGTAGTTGAAGATTTAAAAACAAAAAATATCTCTAAAAGCTCCAAAGGAAATGAGATAGTTCACGGTAAAAAAGTGAGACAAAAATCGGGACTTAATAGAACAATTTTAAATGCTTCATTCTATCAATTTCTAGCAATGCTAGAGTATAAAACCACAATGCTCAATGACAAACTATTTGTAAAAGTAAATCCACAATATAGCTCTCAAGAGTGTTCAGTTTGTGGAAACATAGATAAAAACAATCGTCCTAAACAAGATAAGTTTAAATGTACAGCTTGCAACTTTGAAATAAATCCAGATATTCAAGCTTCTCAAACTATCTTAAAAAGAGGATTGGAGTCGTTTGGGCTAGGAACTAGCCTTGTGGACTTAAAACACAAAGCCTTTCGCTCAGAAACATTAGTTTCTGCTAGTTAGGAAGCCTGGTTAACCAAGAGTAGTTCAAATATTATAGTATCCGCTAATTTTTAATGACATTTTTAAAAGATCACTAACACTAATCATATATTCCCCTGCCCTACTCTCAAGCTGTTCTTTGATTACATCGGTTACAGGTACAGCATATTGTTTTACAACTTTTCCTGTATTGTTTCCAACATGTGCATTATTAGAGCTTATAGAAGTTGGAGTAAAATCTTGTTTAAGTGCATTACTAAGTGACATTCTAATTAATGATACGACATTTAATCCAATTGAAGTTGCCTCAGACTCTAAAATATCTTTTTCATATTGATTAGCATTTAAACTTACAACTGAACTTAATTTATCTTTATCATTTTTTTTAGGTCTGCCACCTCTTTTTATTACTTCAGTTTTTTGAAGTTCGGCATGTGTTACTACTTCTTTTTTACTAGTATTAAGCATTCCGAATTTTTTCTTTTCCATTATGTTTTATCCTTAAAAATATTCAATTATAATTATATATACACTAATAAACACTAATTATTTGTAATTATCAATACTTTGTTTTAAGTCTATGATATTTGCAGCAGCTTTTTTATAAGCAAATGATTTTAGTCCACCTGCATTTGCAAGTTCAAGTACACTTACATTTTGATTGATAGCTGTTTGATATGCTGCACTTACAGGTATCATGAATATTTCACATTCAAAACCAAGAACATCTTGAATGATTACACTAACCTCTTCTATATCTTCAGGTTTTTGTATCATGTTTGCTACAAACAAAATAGGTCTATCGAATTCTTTAACTACATTGATAGTATCAATTGTGCTTTGCAGAGTTTCAACAGTTGCATTAAATGGAATAATTACAAGATTACTTTGTTTAATAGCTTGTTCTATCTTCACATCATTAAATCCACCAAAGTCAAAAATAGTATTTTCAAATTGACCTAAGTTTTTTTCAGATAAATCTATTTTAGAAACCTTCTCAGGTAGTCTATCGGATAGATTTCCATATGGGTCTATTTCAACTCCATTGAACTCATAGCTTGTAATAAGTTGATGTGCAATCAAGCTTTTCCCAACACCACCTTTAAAATTGCAAATAGTAATATTCATGCACTACCTCTCTTAGTCTCATTATTTATATGTAATTATACACTAAAAAACTATATTTCTAATTAAATATAAAGAGCATTATATTATAATATACACTAAATAAATGTATTAATTGATATAGATGTGTATATTTAACAATTTACTAAGTACATTATAATAAATATTATAGTATATTAGCATTAATTAATTACACTATAATATATTTAGGGAAAGAGATGATAGAACTATACACACCATATGAAATTATAGAACAAGCTGTAGAAGTAATAGAAACTGAGCGAAAGATTCAACAATTACAACAAAAAGAGTTGGCTTTAAAAGCAGATATCCCCTTCTCTACTTACAAACAATTTATATATCAAAAGAAAATCTCTTTTGAAAATCTAATTAAACTTTTTATTGCTCTTAGAATGTTTGATAATCTTAAAGGGCTACTCAAAGCTAAAGATCATAAAACACTTGATGAGATAAAAATGGCAGATAAATTACCAAAAAGGATAGATAAATGAGTATGGAAGTTGAAGCATTTATATTTGATAAAAAAATTGGAAACCTACTTTTAAAAGATGGGATTGTCTATTTTGAGTATGATAAAGGGTTTAAAGCAAGTGGTCTTGAAATATCCCCATTAAAACTCCCACTATCACAAAGTGGTGTATATACAAACAATGACGATAGATACTTTGAAGGATTAGCTGGAGTTTTTCACGATACTTTACCAGACAAGTTTGGAACTAAAGTAATAGAGAGATATTTTGAGTCTAAAAATATTCCACCACATGAGTTAAGTGTGATACAAAAGCTTATGTTTGTTGGGGATAAAAGTATAGGAGCAATTACCTATAAGCCAGTCATTCACAAAATAGAAGAGAAAAAAATAGATGAACTTATAGAGCTTCAAAACTTTTATGAAAATGCAAAAAAAATTATCAGTGGTGACGCAATTGAAGTAGTTGATGAAATGCTAAGCTTCATGGATAGTGCAGCAAGTGCTGGAGGTGCTAGAGCTAAGGCAATCATAGGATACAACGAAGATACAAAAGAGATAATAAGTGGTGTAAAAAGAGATTTAAAAGATAACTTTGAACATTATTTGATTAAGTTCGATATTGCTTCTGTTGATGGGACTAGCAGTGACTACACAAAGCTTGAGTACCTTTATATGAGTATGGCAAAAGAAGTTGGAATAGATGTACCAAAAATTGAACTGCTAGATCATGGAAATTTAGCTCACTACCTTATAAAAAGGTTTGATAGAGTAGATGGAGAAGCTTTACATCTTCACTCTGTAGCAGGACTTACTCATACAAATTTCAATATCCCTATGCACTATTCGTATGATGAGTTATTAAGACTTACAAGATATCTTACAGGAAGCCAACAAGCAGTAAATCAACAATTTAAAAGGATGATTTTCAATATAGTCGGCAGAAACCAAGATGATCATGCAAAAAACTTTGCATTTACAATGGATAAAAATGGTGCTTGGAATCTAAGTCCAGCTTATGATATAACTTACTCAAATGGAGTAGGGTACACCAAAAATCATCAACTCTCTTTAAATGGCAAAATAAATGATTACACTCTGCAAGATATTTTAGGATTAGCAAAAAAACACTCAATAAAAGAGAATGTTGCAAAAGAGTATTTAGAACAAATTATAGAAGTATTTTCACAGTTTAAAAATAGAGCAGAGCAGTTGGATGTTAAGGGAAAAACAATCCTAAGAATAGAGAAGGAATTAAGAGTAAAATTCAATTAAATATACACTAAAAAAATGTAAATTAAAGTATTTGGACTTATATATTTGTATTTATGGTTCAGACTAATATTTAATTACAAATATATATGATTTGCAAGAAATATGTATTAATACTATTATATATACTAAATATGTGTATATATTAGTAATTCTATTGACTTATCTATAAAATTAATAGATTATACTATCCAAGTTAAAACAACTCTTATTTAAAACAAGATATAATAATCCATAAAATAGATAGATAAGGATAGTTATGTTTAAAACGGGAAGCCCAGTAAAAGGGAATGACTTTATAGATAGAAAAAAACATCTACCAATATTTAAAGCATATTTACAGAACAATCAACATGTAATGATAAAAGCTCCTAGAAGATTTGGAAAAACTTCACTTATCAAGCAAGTATTTGAACATGAAAAGTCATTTAACTATATCTATGTTGACTTAAGAAGAGCAACAAATTTAACTTCTTTAGCCAATCAGATTTTAGAAAAAGCCTATAGCTTTGCAGGTGTTGAAAATTTTATGGAGCAGTTCAAAAAGTCAATTACAGGGTTACTTAAAACAATACAATCAATTAAAATAGATGATATTGGAGAGATTACACTCCAACACTTAGAAAATGGTATCAAAGATGAAAGAGAGTATTTCTTACACTCTTTAGATGTAGTAGAAAAGATATCTGCAAAAAAAGAACTCAATATAAAATTTGTCCTTGATGAGTTTCAAGACATTTTGCGAATCAGTGATGATTTTATATTAGAACAGATGCGATCAGTTATCCAGCATCATGAAGCTGTGACTTATGTGTTTTTAGGAAGTATTGAATCTATTATGACAAATATATTCTCTTCAAAAGCATCGCCATTTTTTCATTTTGCAAGGATTATGAGTCTTGATGGACTTGATATTGATGAACTTTATGATTACACAAAAGAGGTGTTTGATAAACAAAATATCAAGTATGATGATTCTTTATTAAAAATGTTACAGTTTTTGCAAGGACATCCTGATTATTCAGCTCAAGTGTTACAAGCACTTTATTATAAAGGGATTGTAGAAGATCTAAAAATGATTGAGTATGATATTTGCTTAGAAGTTCTTACACAAGTGATACTCGAAAATAGGGCTTACTTAGAAGAACTTATCTCTAAAACAAAACTGAAAAAACATCATTTTGAAGTACTTCATTCTATAGCAAACGGATATAGTGTCGAGCTAAACTCAAAATCACTTTATAATATCCACATCTCATTAGAAGAGATGGGTCTTATAAAGAATATTCAAAGGGGAAAATACGCCATTAATGATATATTTTTAGAAGTTCTTTTGCAACAAAAAGATGAAGGGTTACTTCTTGAAGAGCAAATTTACATAACTAATTTTAAGCATTAATATATTTATCTACACTAATTAAATATAAATTAGTGTATCAATGCTTATCTTCAAGTATATGTTTCACTGCATCTAAATGGCTCATACCTTGAGATACAAGTTTATTCATTTTGCTTCTTAGATCTGCATCAGTAAAGAGTAGGGTTTGTAAAAACTTATCAAGTACAACTCTTCCTTTAGTTTGAACTTTATCAGTCATAATAAATATCTCTCCATACTCTCCATCAGCCGGTGCTGTATTATCCATTAGTGCATATGCATAAGGTGAGAGGTTGAAAAAACCAGATTTTTTGATTTTTTCTCTTGAGGTACTTCGTTGCATTAAAAAGAAATTCCAAAAAGAGTTTTCTATGATTACCCTTCCAACCTTACTAACACTATCTCCACCATATAGGTCCTCAAACCCTTGAGTTCCTAATAACATCGAAGCACCATGTTTTCTAAATCTCCTATATGCTTGCTCTACGAATATTTCAACATGTGCAGATTTTCCAAGGAACTTGTGTGCTTCATCCATGATTACGATATTTTTTCTATTATGGTTTGATTTGTTTTTCTCTTCTAAATAGATCTCTTTAGAAATTTGATATGTAAGAACCATCAAAATAGGATTTAGTAGGTCAGGGGAGTTTTCAAGTGAACCACATTCAAGAACTACAAAGTCATTTCCAAAATTGATATTACTTTTGCCATTGAAAAATTTACCATACATATTGTTTGATTGGTAAATCGATAAGTGCTTGATAAAGTCAATTAGTCTATCATCATTGTCGTGATCCGTAGCAACTATTTTTAATTTTTCAACAATAGTATCTACATCACTATTTGGTCCATATTCATCATAACTTGCATATATAGCTTCTAAAAGGTAGGTTTTCATAAGCTTCTCAAGTTGCTCTGACAACTGTCTCTCTTTTGGTAATCCCATCATAAGATACAAACTTGAAATAAACTCTATATATTCATCAAGCATTTCTCTATTTATCATTGAAGTAAAAGGGTTGAGAATAACTTTTGAATTTTCATTGAAGTCCAGGTATTGTCCATTAAAAACTTCACAAACTTTTTCGTAAGAGCCACCAATATCAATGATCCATATTTTGTTACCAGATAGATAGTAATTAAGAGCAATCCACTGCATCCATACTGATTTTCCTGAACCCGTCATACCAATTACAAATGCATTAAATCCACCTGCTTTATTAGCAAATAAATCAATTCCAAAAAGTTGCCCTTTTGGTGAAATCATAGGAACTTGCGGATTTGTGCCAAGCCATTCTGCTGATACTGGCATCATGCTTATAGCATTTTCACTAAATACTACTCTACCTCTTTTTTCAGATAGAAACTTTTGTATCTCCATATCAAATCCAAATGGAAGCATTGTGAGTAGGGCAGGGAACAAAACATATTTATCCTCTTCCATAGCAAATGTGAGGGTTTTAAAATATGATTTGAATTGACCTGCTAAGTTGTTAAGTTCTTCTGTAGTATTTCCAAAAATTGCAATTTGAAATGAGATGTAGTAGGGTGCTGCACCTTTTTGCATTGCATCCATTGCAAAGTTTAAATCCCTATGGATATATTTTAGTTTTGGAAATAGGTTGTAAGGCATCTGTTGTGAGCTAGTTAGTGCTGCTCTTCTAGTAATTTCAGATTTAGCTTTTTCGCCTAGTTTTACGACATTTAGAGTAATCAAAAATGGTGATGCATGATTTTGATTGTTTATAGCATCACCGGCATACCTAATAACATCAAATATCCCTAACTCTTCAGGATACTCTCTTACACTTAGTGTTTTGACATGTAGTTCATCAACTATAAGCTCATTCTCTTTTTGCACTATCTTATTGTCATTGGCAAATATGAAGTTATTTATATCGCTTCCATCCCATTTTGGAATATCTCTTAAATCATGATTCATATTTAAAATCTCATAGTAAAAAGCGATTGCTTTATCTGCATCCACAAGTCTTGGGTTTAAGTATGCTTGTTGAAGAGAACCAATGAATTGGTCTTTTGCTTGAATTAGTTCACTATACTTTTTAAAAAGTTCTGATTTATCAAACTTATCAGTGCCTTCATTATCTTTTGTAAATAGGGCTTTAAAATCAAATGACATTAGCTTTGAGAGTAGGGTAGGTTTATTATCTTTACCACCAACTTTAATACTTATTAAAAGTCTAAAGTTCCTTATGGGTGCTCTAAAGTTATTACTGATTTGAGATTTTATTTTACTTTCTAAAAACTGTTTATAGCTGTAAGCTATATCATGGCACAAAGGATCATTAAATGCTCTTTGTTTTTGTACATGCCAATTATCTACAATGCCAGTTACATTTGGGCTAGCAAGTAGCATTATTTGAATCGCTGTATTATCAGGTAATATAGATAGTGCAGATGAGATAGCACTTTCAACATTTTTATCTACACCCATAAGAGGTGAGCACTCTACTAATATCCCAAATCCATCATCGTTAGTTGCAAAAATTCCAGTATTTGTCTCGAAATCTCTAAATGGTAGATATTTAGAGATACTTTCTCTATCTGTGATATTACTCCAGTCCTGTACAGTTGAAAACATCTATTTTTCTCCTAGTGAAGTACCAAAGAAAATCTCTTTTTCATTTGGCTTTGAATTTTGAAATGCACACTTAATAGCATGGTCGATAAATGCTGATTTCATTTTTTTGTGAGTTAATTTATTGATAATTGACATTGATTCGTTGCTAATAAGCACTTGTAATTTATTTGAATTATTTGTTTTCCCTTTCACGATTATCCTAAAAGTTTTTTCCAAATTTTAGCAGATAGGTTATGTTTTGTGATTAATAAAACTTACAAATAAAAATATACTATTTAGTATTTAATTAAAAATACTTACAAAATAAATCACAAATATTTAAAAATGATTTATAATAGCAATAATGTATTAAATTTTGTAAGGATTATAATGGACTACAAGAAAGATAACTATGCTTGTTCCTATACTGAAATAGCAGAACGACTAAATTTAACTAGAAATCAAGTTATTGCAATAGAAAGAAGAGCAATGAAGAAAATAAAAGAGATTGTAAATAAAACGAATAAACTAAAAGATTACACAGAAATATTTGTAAATACTAAGAAATACACTAAATAAATATATTATAGATTATTTTTATTCCCTAAGAAGAGCCATTTAATTTGGCATTAGAGTTAATGAAGATATGAAATAAAACAGTATTCAAAATTTGGAAACAAACAAAACAAGAAAATTTATATTTTAATTTATGTCCCAACTATTGATTTTGTGTCCCAAAGTGGATATAATAAATTTTTGAAAGAGGAAAACTATGAAAAAAAAGAATGTATTAAATTTAATAAAGTACCATGCAGAAAAAAATGAAACAGCTTTCAGAAATGAAGCATATGAAATAGCAAAATATTTTGACAAAAGCGATGATTACCAATTATCAGAGTATATAATGGCTCTGTTATCAGATACAAATACATTTTCACCTCAAATAGATGCTAATGAAAATATGTTTGTAAAGAGAATGGAAACATCAAATAATCCATTACCACTGCCAAATTCAATTAAGGATAGTATATTAGGCGTAATAAATGCTATTGGACATAATGCAGGTATTAATAAATTTTTATTTGAAGGACCTCCTGGAACAGGTAAAACTGAGTCAGTAAAACAAATAGCCAGAATACTTGAACGAGAATTATTTATAGTAGATTTTGACTCTGTTATAGACAGTAAACTGGGACAAACTTCTAAAAATATATCCTTACTTTTTAAAGAGATCTCTTCAGTGGCAAATCCAGATAAAGTTGTTATTCTTTTTGATGAGATAGATTCTATAGCAATAGATAGAATTAATTCAAATGATTTAAGAGAAATGGGTAGAGCTACTTCTTCTGTTTTAAAAGGATTAGACAGCTTAAATAATAATATTGTCTTAATTGCAACTACTAATTTATACAAAGCATTTGATAAGGCATTATCTAGAAGATTTGATGCAATTATTGATTTTAGCAATTATACAAAACAAGATCTTATTGAAGTAGGTGAAGCTATTTTGAATGATATGTTGCAGAAGTTTAAATATGTTGGAAGAAATATGAGATTATTTAAGAAAATACTTGAAAGTATGGATGTAATACCATATCCTGGAGAACTTAAGAATCTTATAAAGACTTCAATAGCTTTTAGTGATTCTAGTAATGAATATGATTATTTAAAAAAACTATATGTTAATGTTACTAAATCTGATGAAAGTATGGATTTAAAATACATGCAAAATAAAGGCTTCACTGTTAGAGAAATTGAAATTTTGACAGGAATATCAAAAAGTCAAGTTTCTAGAGAGTTGAAGGAGTAACAGTGAATAACCTATTGGAATTAAAAGGAAGATTTGAACAAGCATCTAGATTAACAGATGGATTTGGTGCACCTAATTTACCTGCAAGCCAATCTGTAAGCGTATCAAAATTACAAGACTTACTGAAAAATTTAAAAGAGCTTAGGGAGTACTGGAATAGTCAAACCCTACTTCCTGGAGCACTTATTTCAGTACATTATATTAAAGTTGCCGCAAAAAGCAATAGGATACAAGCTCTTTTAGGAAATAATTCAAATAGACCTAATAGTTCTATAGTAGGTGCCAAATTTTCACTTGATGCTTCTCCTAAGCATATTATTACACATTATGTATCAAGAGATATTTTGAATGAATCGATACGGAGACTAACTGATAGTATTAATATTTTAAATCAACAGTTTAATGGAGAACTTGACCATGATACAATTGATAAAATAAATCAAAAAAAGATTCCTTATATTCATAAAACAATTTTCAAAACAAGTTTTCTTAAAGTTATTGTAGATGCATATTATGTTGAAAAGTTTGACTTATCTATAGAAGATGCAATGTTTGAACAAGATGCAATTATTACTATATATAAAACAGATGTAAAAACAACACAACTTTTGGAAAAAATAGGAATAAATATTCTCTCTAGCCGTATTATGGATGAAACAACTATCTTATTGAGACCTGATGAACTAGAAATTTTAAGGACAAAAGCTCCGTTTCTAATATCTATGGCAGTTAGTGATTTATCTGAAATTTCAAAAGATGATTTTGATTTTATTGAAGATGGTCTTATCACTATCGACTCTCCTAAAAATGAGCCAATAATTGGAGTGATTGATACACTATTTGATGAAAGAGTATATTTTTCAGAATGGGTTGAGTATACCAATATGCTCTCTAGTGATATACCTGTATCTGAAAGTGATAAAGAACACGGTACAGCAGTTTCATCTATAATTGTAGATGGTCCTACTTTTAATCCTCATTTAGATGATGGATGTGGTAGATTTAGAGTTAGACATTTTGGAGTAGCTAGTGGGAAAAGTTTTAACTCATTTACCATATTAAGAAACATTAGTGAAATTGTAGCTGCAAATAAAGATATTAAAGTATGGAATTTATCCTTAGGTTCAAAGCTCGATATTAATCCTAATTTTATATCTCCAGAAGCAGCTATTCTAGATAAGATACAATTTGACAATGATGTTATATTTGTGATAGCTGGAACAAATTTATCTTCTGGAGAAACTGTAATTAGATCTATTGGAACACCTGCTGATTCAATAAATTCCATAGTCGTAAATTCTGTAGATAAAGATAATAAACCTGCTTCATATAGTAGAAAAGGACCTGTGTTGTCATTTTTTATTAAGCCTGATATTAGTTATTATGGTGGTGATTTAAAAAATCCAATGAAAGTTTGCACTCCAAACGGAGAAGCATTTGTAAAAGGAACTTCATTTGCAGCCCCATGGATTTCTAGAAAACTATCATATTTGATCAATGTACTAGGATTAAGCAGAGAAATTGCCAAAGCACTGCTTGTTCACTCTGCTACTACTTGGGATAAACAACAAAGTGATCCAACACTTGTAGGACATGGAGTCGTGCCTATACACATCAAGGATATTGTGCATAGTCAAGATGACGAAATACAATTTGTTATTCAGGGTATTTCTGAAAAATATAATACATATAATTACAAGCTACCTGTTCCTGTAGTTAAAGATAAACATCCTTTTATTTCAAAAGCTACACTTTGTTATTTTCCTGCATGCTCTAGAAATCAAGGTGTTGACTACACCAACACGGAACTTGATATCTCTTTTGGAAGACTCAATGGTGCAAAAATTAAGACTATCAACAATAATTATCAAATAGATGAATTTAATCATTACACATGGGAAGAGGATGCTCGTAATTTTTTTAGAAAATGGGATAATATAAAACATATACGAGAAGTATTAACGGGAAGAAATGGGGAATTGAAAGCTTACGACAATCATTTGTGGGGTCTTAGTCTTAAAACAAAAGAACGGCTTGAAGAGAGATATGGAGATGGACTGAAATTTGGTATCGTGATAACATTAAAAGAGATCAAGGGAGTTAATAGAATTGAAACATTTATTCAAAATGCTCAACTTAAGGGCTGGCTAGTAAATCAAATAGATGTTGAAAATAGAATTGATATATTCAATATTGCAGAAGAAGAAATTGAATTTGAATAATTTATTTAAATTTGATTGTTAAATTTTTTGAGAGGAGGTAAAACAATATGGGATTAAAACCAGGACCAAAGCCTGTTGCAAAATCAACTGGTAAACTAGATCAAAGACGAAGAGATAACAAAAGTACACCCGGTAATAAGTCAAGCTTAAAACCATCAAAGAGTTCCAAAAAATAATAAAAAGATTTTCTGATTATTTAAATTTAGTTAGATTAGTAATAAAGTGGAGGGAAGCAGTGCAAATATCTCATAGACATCATTATGTTCCTAAATGGTATCAAAAAAGATTTATGCTACAGGGGCAAACTTCATATCATCGTCTTGATCTATTTCCTGAACAAATTAAAACACCAAATGGCAAAATTATAAAAAAAGCTGAAATTCTTCATAAAGGAGTAGATAAGTTCTTTTATGAGATTAATTTGAATACGACAAAATATTTTGATATTGAAAATGATGATATAGAAAAGTATCTTTTTGGTGAGATTGATGCAAAAGGAACTCAAGCAATTGATTCAATGGCTTCACCAAATTGGAAAAGAAGAATTCACAATCATATCCTAAATTACTATGAGTATATGGATGCACAAAGATTAAGAACGCCAAAAGGACTAGCTTGGATAAAACAAATATTACATGCAAAAGACCATAATGATGTGCTTTATAAAATGCAAACTATACGTCAAATGCACTGTACTATGTGGGCAGAAGCATCAATGGAGATTGTTAGTGCAGAAAACTCGTATGTGAAGTTTATCGTCAGCGACAATCCTGTGACTTTATATAATTCTTCTTTTTATCCTAAAAGCAAGCAATGTCTTTTTCCATTTGATCCTGGAATTGAGCTAAAAGGAACTAGAACTATTTTTCCATTGGATCTAAATCATTGTGCAATACTTACAAATCTAGAATATGCTCGTAGTCCTATAAAAGCTACTGAACCAAGAACAAATCCAAGATTCTTTGATGATACCATCATTAAGTATGATGATATTATCAAAGAACGATATTTAGATAAACAACAGGTTTTAGCAATCAATTATATACTTAAAACAAGAGCACATCGTTATATTGCTGCAGCAGAAAAAGAATGGTTATATCCTGAACGATTTTTGAAGAGAAAAGATTGGCGTGGACTTGACAAAGTTTTTATATCAGAAGCAAAAAACTTTAACCTTCTTGGTCGTGGAGGAGAAATATTTGTTGGAGGCAATGATGGAAAATTGATTGTAACACAAGATGAATATGGACGAAAACCTAAATCTCAAAAAGAATGGGATGAAAAAGAAAGACATGCTCAAGAAATGCATGAACATCTTATAAAACTACTTAAAAAAGAAAAATATATCAAAGTAATCGATTAAAGACTAGTAAGTAGATTTTTAATTTAAAATATAGGAAAGTTTTACTCAATGTATTTTATACACAAAAGAATAACTTAACAGATGAGTATGTAATATCAGAAGCTTTTGGTGGATATATTTGTATTTTGATTTACTATAGACAACTATTATAAAAATTTTAGTAGAATAATAAATGGAAATCAGAACTCCACCCGTTCTCGCCTTTTATGGTTTGGCAAAACTGATATAAATTCAAGTAAAGTCACCTTTTGGTTATATTGACTTTTACTACTAATGAGAACAAGTAGTCATTTTAAAAGTCAAATATGTCAATAGGAGATTTATATGAATACTACAAACACACAGCAATTACCATCAATTGAAGAGTTTAAACAACAAGCTAAAGAGCTTAAAAAATCACAAAACTTTGAAAAACTTGGACATGCTCAAAATGCTTTGGCAAAAGAGTATGGCTATAAAGACTATAGGGCTATAAAATCAGTTTTAAAAAGTGATGATGTTCAAAACAATGATATGCAGCCACAAATTTTAACTGCTGCACAATTTGAACAAATGATGAAAGAACAAATCTTCTCAAATAATAATCCAACAGTTAATTTTAAGAAAAAGCACTATTTTAAAAATCAAAAAAATATTGTAGATGGAATTGCTATAGATCCAATATTACCAGATGATTTTTGGAATACAGCTCATGAAGATAGAGAAAAAATTGAACTTGATGAGTGGTGGGAAAGACCTTTTATCGTAACTCAAGGTTATGACGAAGAGAGCTATGAAGAGTACTACTCAAGAATGAAGCCATATTACGATGATCTTATAGCTCATTATGGAGAAGAAAAAACTACATACAAAGTTGAAATCGAAGATGAGTTTAATACAAGAGTTGCAGAGCAAAAGAAAAATTGGTTTGATGCATGGCCAACAGGAATAAGATATGATGTTTATATTTTAGATGGTGGAGCTTGGGATAGGCCGACAAGTAAAGCTAAAGTTGGTAGTTTGGAAGAAGCTTTGGAGATTGCGAAGGATTGGTTGTAGTAATTAATTTAATAATATGTAGATATTGTAAGTTATAGTAAGCTATAATATACAAAAAATTGTATAAAAGGCTTTGATATGATTAAAAATATATCATTCTCTAATTTCTATTCGTTTTATGAAGAGACTTCTGTATCATTTGAAGTGAGCCAAAAACCATCAAAGTCACTTTATGATGTAAATCTTGAGAATAATAGACTTAATAAAGTAGTATCTGTAATAGGAGCAAATGGTTCTGGTAAAACTGGACTAATAAGACCTTTTGCATTTATTGGATGGTTTATTTCTAACTCATATATAGAATTAAAGCCAGATGATTTAATTCCTTATCATCCTCATAGTTTTTATAAAGCTGACAATACTATATTTTCAATCAATTTTATTCTTGCTGGTATTGAATATAAATACAATTTGACTTTAAATAAAAGTCAGGTTCTTCATGAATCCCTTTATGAAAAAACAAGTAAATTATTTAGCTACATATTCATTAGAGAGAGAAATAGTATTGATGAAGAGTTTGAGTATAAGCAAAAGAATTTTGATTTTCAAGTGAAAATTGCAAATAAAATGAAAGATAATGCTTCTATTATATCAGCTGCATTTATGAATGATAGTGAAGATGCAAAAAAATTCATTGATTTTTTTGGTAAATCTTTTGTATTTAATGTCACATTGAGTGGCAGAGAAAATTATAGTGAACAGGGCTTAATAGATAGTGCTAAATATTTTAAACAAAACTCAAAAAGTTTAGAGCAGATGATAAAAATCATTTGTGAATTAGATTTAGGTTTAAATTCTGTAGAACTTGATGAAGTTGAAATAAAGACACCAGAGGGTCAATTAGAAAAAGTATATTTACCAATTGGTGTTCATGGAGAGAATGATAAACAATTTAAATTGCCATTTTTTGAAGAGTCAAGCGGAACAAAATCTTTATTTGTATTACTAAGAAGATTACTTCCTGTATTGCAAAATGGAGGTTTGGCGATTATTGATGAGATAGATAACGATTTACATCCACATATGTTGCCTGTTATACTAGAGCTTTTTAAATTTGAACATACAAATCCTAAAAATGCTCAAATTATTTTTACTTGTCATACTCCAGAGGTTTTAAATATACTTAAAAAACATCAAGTGTATCTTGTAGAAAAAACTGATCTTCATAGTGAAGCTTGGCGATTAGATGAGATGAGTGGTATTAGGGTAGATGATAATTTATATGCAAAATATTATGCAGGTGCACTTGGTGCAACACCTAATATTTAAGTAGTATTTTATGGCTAAAAGAATTAAAAAAGTAGTTGTATCTACCCTTATCATTGTCGGGGAAGGTGCTTGTGAAAAAGCTTTTTTGAGTCATTTAAAACAACTTTTTTCAAATAATACAAACCAAAAAGTCAAAGTTGATTCTGCTGATGGTGGATCACCTTATGACATTGTAAATACAACTGTTAAAAAGACTAGACATATTGCATATGATAAAAAATATATTCTTATGGATAGTGATATTGTTATTGATGAAAAAACAAAAAAATTAGCAAAAGAAAACAATATACATATAATTGAATCAATCCCTCTTTGTTTAGAGGGAATGTTACTAGATGTTTTAGGACAAAAAATTCCACCAACTTCTATCCAATGTAAGAATATTTTGCATCTTCAGTTATCGGGTTCTTCTACTGATAAAGATAGCTATAGTTCTTTATTTATGAAGAGTTTATTGGAAAATAGCAATGTTACATCTATGAAAGAGTTAGTTGCTGTTATGAAAAATCAGTGAGGATTCTCACTTCAAAAAATAAAGTTAATAGTTTAGAAGAAACTTTGGAGATTGTAAAGGATTTATTGAGTTATGAAAATGATTTATAAATTCAAAATATCTAATTTTATATAATATTTTGAATATTTCATGTATAATATTTTCAATAACTACTAAAAAAGGATAGATATTGATAGGTAGAGAAAAAGAAATTGCACTTTTAAATAAACTTTGCGATACTGAAAATAGTAAGCTTGTAGTTGTACATGGAAGAAGAAGAATCGGTAAAACCTACCTTATTAACTATATGTTTAAAACCAATCGTGATGACTGTATCTTTTTTGAATACACAGGAAGTGATAATCAAGATGCTGATACCCAAAGACTCAATTTCATAGAAGCTATTTATGATTGGTTTAAAGTTGAACCTACAAAGCCTATAACTACTTGGGCTGAGGCTTTTATATTTTTAAAAAGAACTATAGAAAATGAGATAGCTCAAAAGAATCATCAAGGCAAAGTGGTAATATTTATAGATGAAGTTGCTTGGATAGACAATCATAATAAAGCTGGGTTTTTAAGTGCTTTTGGACATTTTTATAATACCTATTGCCAAAAAAAGCAAAATGTGATCACTATACTTTGTGGCTCAAATGCTTCTTGGATAAAAAACAAAATCTTAAAAGACACCAAAGGACCACTTTATCAAAGGGTTGATTTAGAGATACCGATGCTTCCTTTTACACTCAAAGAAACAAAAGAGTATCTTATAAAAGAGAAAAAGTTTGATATCGATAACAAAAGTGCAACTGATATCTATATGATACTAGGTGGAGTGGCTAAGTATCTTAGCTTTTTAGATTCATCACTATCTATATCTCAAAATATAGATCATCTATTTTTTAATATCTCCGCACCACTTTTTGATGAGTATGATGCACTTTTTAAATCACTCTTTTATGATAAGCATGCTTTCCATAGGCAAGTGATAGATATTTTGTGTTCTAAGCAATCTGGCATGAGCATAACAGAACTTGGAAGTATTATCGATAAAGAACAAACTGATCCAACAAATAAAAGGCTAAGAAATGCTATCTTTGAGCTTATCGATACAGGGTTTATAAAACCACTCAATAAACTGCACAATAAAACAAGAGAAACAAAATATATCATAGCTGATCCATTTTGTCTATTTCACTACAAATGGGTAAAGGATCTTAGTAAAAATGATATAGTCTCTATGAAAAATCATTTTACAAATATTGTATCATCACCTAGTTATATTATATGGTGTGGTTTTGTTTACGAAGCTGTGATGATGATAAATATTGATCTATATCTACAAAAGCGTGGATTATCAGCACTTTATAAAAATATCACCTATTGGCAATATATTGCCGATCCAAATATAGAAGATGATAAAGGTGCACAAATCGATATGGTCATAGAATATGAAAACAATATCTATGACATAGTAGAGTGCAAATACTACAATGATGAATTTACCATAACCAAAGAGTACGCAGAAAACTTGCGAAATAAAGTAGCAAAATTTAAAGAGCATGCCATAAAACAAAAAATAAGATACGATCTAAAACTTGTGATGCTCACCACCTATGGTATAAAGAAAAATAGCCATTTTAATGCTCTTAATATAGCTAGTGATATTACTTTAGGTGATTTGCTTGATTAACGAAATATATTCTTATTATATATTAAAAGGATTGTTTATCGTGACAGTTTTTATTTAAAAATAGCTATTGTTTAGTAACGATAAAAGAAGGAGAAGTTTTGATGATAATACAGCAGTTAGAATCCAAAATTAAAGCTTTACCATATGATAAAGTTTTTCCTTTTTCTTACATTGATATTGAAGGTATTTCTATTGATACACGTCGTCAATATTTACATAGATTACATGAGAGAGGTTTAATTTCAATAGTAGATAGAGGTCATTTTACAAGAATAAAACATTTTAATGAGTATTTGTTTGTATATGGTTCATTGAAGAAGGGTTTTGATAATCATAGACTTTTATCTAAATCAATCAAGAGAATAGGGAAAGCTCAAACAATTAAAAAGTTTGGAATGTTTGAAGATAGTTTTGGAAATTATCCATATTTAATACCGCAACCAATATCTAAAATAGAAGGTGAATTGTATCAAATTAATAGAAAAGAGATACTTGATGAGATTGATGAGTTTGAAGGTGCACCAGATTTTTATCAAAGAGAAAGAATAAAAGTTAAAACGCATAAAGGTGAAAAGATAGCATTTGTTTATATACGAAAAGATGCAGATATTCCAAAAGATCAGAAACCTTTGAAAGTTTGGGAAAATAATTCAGAATATAAAATTCAAAAGTTTAATCATTTTTTAGAAAGATTAAACTAAATGGCAAATCAAATATTAAAAAATATATTACTTTTCAACTTAATCTTAGTACTTAGATAGTTGATTCGAATTTTATATTAAATATGTATGGAAATTGCAGTGCTAAAAAAAGATACTAAGAATATTTCTAAGAGATTCTTAAAATCGAATCAAAAATATTATAATAAACTATTAAAAAAATTGTTAGCAAATAATGAATTTAGGCTCTTTGAATCTGTACGACCTGTGGTATATTATAATCATAATGAGTACATGGAAGATTGTTTTAGATATTCTCTTGATGGGAGTGGTTTTATAATTAAACATGCAAATGCTTACTTATTTCTGACTGCAAGACATGTTTTACATGGTAAATCAAGTATTCACAAAACACTTGAATTTTCACATGATATTGATATTATTATTCCTAGATATTTGTTTGGTAATTTTGACTTAAAAGATGAAACTTCGAGACTTAATTTAAATTATGTTTATTCTATGCCTATACCACATGAACTATGTAATTCATTTGAAAAAAAAGATGAAGCTAGTTCAGAGTTTAATGATATGTTTTTTTCAAAAGAATCTAGGGACATTTCAATTATAACTCTTACTGAAGATTTCTTAGAGAACTCTATACAATGGCAACACCAAGCAGGAAGTAATGATTTAAAAGACTTAGGTTATTTGTCATCAGGGGACACATTAGTTTCTATTGGTTTTCCTAAAAAGTTTAATCATATTATTCCAAATGAAGAACAGCAAAACTCATCCATGCAAATAGCAAGATGTGTTTTATTTGGTAAGTGTATAGGAACTGATGCCGTAGAAGGGCTTATGAGAATTGATTTTAGTTGCAAAAATTTAAAAAATATAGATGGGATGAGTGGAAGTCCAGTTTTTAAACTTGATGATGAAAAAAAATTAAAGTTTGTTGGCATGGTAATTTCGGCTGATACGAAAAGTGGTAAATGTTTAAGATTTTTAAATGTCAATTGGTTAAATATTTATCTAATGCAAACAGATTTAGCATTTCCTTATTCTTCTCAAGGGCTTGAAACATTAGAGCAAATAGCAAATAACTATATAAAAGATTTAGAACATTTAGTAGGTGAAGACAATGTTGTTAGAAAAGGTGATAATGTTATATTATCACTCCCTCATGGTGAATTTTATTCTTTCCATAAAACTCATTCAATATATTACATGGTTGTAAAGCTATTATTTAATACAAATGCTTATAAAAGTGAATACATTTATAAATTAACGAATATATTAAATTTTACAAACAAATTAGAAGATGGCTACGCTATTTTGAAACAAAATAAAAATAAAATTAATGTAGATTTAATTGATAATCTTGATCAAATGCTACATGACATTGATTATTTTGAAAATGGATCATTTAAGTTAAATGAAATCAAAAAATTATTTTTAGTTTAATTGGATTGTGAAAGAACGCTTGAAATACTTATTTAGTTGACTTTTTTGCATGAATTTGCTAAAATTTGGTATTAAAACAAGAAAGGATACCTATTGTTAGTTGATTTTAAGGTAAAAAATTTCTGCTCAATTAAAGAAGAACAGCTTTTAAGCATGGTAGCTTCTTCACAAAAAGAGTTTGTTGATACACATACTTTTTTGCCTACAACTTCAAAAAATTTGTCTTTGGTAAAAACAGCAGCTATCTATGGAGCAAATGCTGCTGGTAAGTCAAATATTTTAAAAGCACTTGATGCGATGCAAGATATTGTACTGGAGAGTGCTTCAAAGTACCAAAGAGGGGATAGAATTCCTATCAAACCATTTCTATTTGATAATGAGGTTAATGAGCCAACAGAGTTTGAAATTAATTTTATTTATGAGGGTATTAGGTATCAATATGGATTTGCTACTACAAGTGTAAGAATTACAGAAGAGTGGCTTATTGTATATCCTAAAACAAGACCCCAAAACTGGTTTGCTAGAGCTTATGATGAAGAAACAAAAGAGTATAAATGGCAATTTGGAGACAAATTAACAGGTCAGAAGCAAGTATGGAAAGATTCAACAAGAAGTAATGCATTATTCCTTTCTACTGCGGTTAGTTTGAACAGTGAACAGTTAAAGCCTGTATTTGATTGGTTTGCGGATAAATTAAAAATTACAGGTGTTTCTGGTTGGAACCCACTTTTTACTATGAGAATGTGTGCGGATGATAGTTATAAAAAAGAAATTTTAAAGTTTTTAAAAACAGCAGATATGGATATTGAAGATATTCAGGTAGAAAAAGAAGATTTTGATCCATCAAAGCTTCCTGAAGATATGTCTGCGGAGATTAGAGAAGATATTATAAAAGAGATGAAGGGTAAAGAAGTTATTAAAGAAGCTAAATTTTACCATTTAGACAATTATGGGAAAAAAGTTGCTCTTGATTTTGATGATGAGTCAGATGGAACTAGAAAACTTTTTTCTTTTATCGGACTATGGATTGACTCATTGGAAAATGGCAATGTACTTCTTATCGATGAACTTCATGATAATTTTCACACTTTAATGGTGAAATTTTTAATTGAGATGTTCCATAATAAAGATATGAATAAATCTGATGCACAGTTGATTTTTACAACACATGAAACATCAGTGTTAAATCAAGATACTTTTAGAAGAGATCAGATTTGGTTTTGTGAAAAACGAAATAGAGCTACAAACTTGTATCCATTAACTGATTTTAGCCCTAGAAAAGGGGTTGAAGACCTTGAAAAAGGATACTTGTCTGGAAGATATGGTGCGTTACCATTTTTTCAAGATATAAGTATGGCTATGGGGAAATAACTCATGGGTACGGATGATCTATTTCATAAGCGTAAAGCTACAAAAGTAACACAGCTTCAAAGAGCTAAAGAGAGCAGAGAGCCTTATGACAAAGTGCTTATAGTTTGTGAGGGAGAAAAGACAGAACCTCATTACTTAATGGCATTGAGAGGTCATTTAAAACTGTCTCAAGCAAATATTAAAATAGATCCAAATAGTGACTCAAGCCCTACAAGTGTAGTGAAGTATACAAAAGAATTGATAAAAGAGAGTCCTAAAGATCCTTATGACCATGTGTTTTGTGTGATAGACAGGGATAGACATGCTGATTTTGATGCAGCAATTGCTCAAATAAATGGATATAGAAATAAAGATACAAAGCTTCATGCCATAGTGTCAAATCCATGTTTTGAGTTTTGGATATTGTTGCATTTTGACTATACAACAAAACTGTTTGGAACAAGCGGAGATAGCCCTTGTATGGATCTAATCAAGAATAATTTGAAAGTATTCATTGAAGATTATGAAAAAGGCGATAGGGCGATTATGTTACCTATCATAAAGTCTGGGCTTGAGATGGCAGTAGCAAATGCAAAAAGAGCAAATGAAACAGCTAAAAGAAACGGTACTGATAATCCGACAACACAGATGGATGAGTTAGTTGATTATCTCAAAGATTTAAAAGATGAGAAATAATATGGCAATTTTTAATATTATTGAACCATTTTTAAAAAAGTTTGTAAAATTACTTAATTTTACAATGGGATAATATTCTCAATAGAAATTAAATACAAGGAGTTGATAGGGAATAAAGATAAAATCTAAGATAAATACACAGATGATATATGGTTATAAGCGTATAACCTGACGGCAATCAGGTTATTTGGTTACGCTATGCGTATAAATTAAGTGTTATCAAGCTAGTAAGTTTAAAACAATTAATCTATAATGTTTTTGATCAGACAGATTATAGTTGATTGCAGATTATATAAATATAAAACGATTGTATAGTCAATGTACTTTTTTAAGCTCATTACTCTTGGTAACACTATTTAGCTAGAAAGGATAATAGATTGGCTAATGAAGTTACGAGGTATATAAAAAAAGAAGTTGAAAGAGAACTTTGGGCAAGAAGTGCTGGTAGATGCCAGTTTGAAGGTTGTAATAAAATTTTATTCAAATCTTCAATTACGCAAGAAAGAGTAAATATCGCACAAAAAGCTCATATATACTCTTTTTCAGAAGAAGGTCCTAGAGGATGGGGTCCATTTGTTTTTAATAAAGATGCGTTAAATGAAACAGATAATTTAATGCTAATGTGTCATGAATGTCATGTCAAAATTGATAGAAATGAATCTAAATATCCTGCAAAAATGCTTCAAGAATGGAAGCAAAAACACGAACAAAGAATTAATGTTGTTACAGGTATTGAAACAAGTAAACAATCTCATGTAGTGTTTTATGGTGCTAATATAAGTGATCAAAAATCACTAATACAAAAAAATGAAGCAATTGCTGCGATGTTTCCAGATAAATACCCTGCAAATGAAAATCCTATAACATTATCTATGCAATCTGAATTGAAAGATAATGATAAAGATTTTTGGAATATTGAATTAAAACATTTAGAAGCAATATTTACGAAATATATTGAACCTAATATTGAAGAAAAAGATCCTGGAGATTTTTCAATATTTGCTATGGCTCCAATGCCTTTATTGATAAAGCTCGGTAGTTTATTTACAGATAAAATATCAGTAGATACATATCAACCAATTAGAGAACCAAAAACTTGGCGATGGCAAGAAGAGCCTAAAGGTTTTGAGTTTATTGTAACAAATGATGAAGAGTATGAAAAAGAGCCTGTTCTTATTCTCTCATTAAGTGGAAAAATCTCAAGAGATAGAATTTATGAAGTTACAGGTCAAGATGTAAATATATGGGAAATCACAGTTCCTGAAAGCTTTTTACATAATGATTTTATGAGGTCAAAATCACAACTCTCATTATTTCGTAAAGAGCTTAGAAAACTCATGGTTCAAATAAATGAGAAACATTCAAAAAAACCGCTAAAAATTTTTCCTGCAATGCCAATATCGTGTGCAATTGAATTAGGAAGAGTACGAATGCCAAAATCAGACATGCAGTGGATCATTTATGACCAAAATAACAAAGCTGATAAATTTATTGAAGCTATAACTATTGGAGAAGCCAAATGACAAAACAACAAGAGACACTAATTTTAGAAAATATTGTAGAGCTATTAGAGCTACCTGATACTGCTTATAAAAAAGCAAAAGAGAGATATGAAGACTTAGGTGAATGGTTCGGGAGAGATGAGTCATTATTTAAAGATAACGATGTACATGTATTCCCCCAAGGTTCATTTAGACTCGGAACAGCTATAAGACCTCTTAACAATAATGAAGAGTATGATTTGGATTTAGCTTGTAATATCAGGGATGGTATTTCAAAAAGTACACACAGCCAAAAAGATTTAAAAGAGCTTGTTGGGAAAGAACTTGAATTGTACAGAAATGCTAGAGGAATCAAATCAAAAAAAGATGAAAAGAGAAGATGTTGGAGACTTGAATATCAAGACTCACTAAGCTTCCATATGGATGTTGTTCCTTGTATTCCTCTTGATGAATCAATATCAAATTTGATTTATGAGGATATTTATGGAAACTATGTATCTGATGAAAACTTGTCTAGGAAAATTTCGAGCAAGTCTGTTTCAATAACTGATACTGATAAAGAAAACTATCCAAAAATTGATAGTGATTGGAATATTAGCAATCCAGAGGGATATGCGTTATGGTTTGAAGCAATGATGCAAAAAAATCAAGCTACACGATTGTTAATGGAAAAGGCTCAAGTTGATAAACTGCCAAGCTTTAATCAAAAAACAATTTTGCAAAGAGCTGTACAGCTGTTAAAAAGACATCGAGATAATATGTTTAAGGATAACGACGACTCAAAACCAATTTCAGTTATTATTACAACTCTTGCAGGGCGAGCATACAATGGGGAAGAAAATTTAGCGGATGCCTTAAAAAATATTCTTGATAATATGGATAAGTATATAAATAAAAGTGGTAAAAAAGTCCCCAACCCAACGCACCCAGAAGAAGATTTTGCAGATAAATGGGATGATGCATCATATGCTCATTTAAAATTGGAAGAGAATTTTTACCTTTGGTTAAAGTCCGCAAGAAGAGATTTCGCTTCAATGACTGGAAGTGATAATAGTGGATTTGATTCTGATTTAATATCTGAAAAAATGAACTTGTCATTAAACTCTATCGATAAAATAGGAACAATGTTAGGTTTAGCTGCTAGTTCAGCTTTTTCAAGTAATTATCATATTAAAAAAGAAGATACTGCTAGTCCATGGAAAAAATCTTAGATGAGTTTAATAAGTAAAATTAAGCTGGAAGATTTTTTAGATAAGCATAGATCTATGTCTATTAGGCCGTCAAAAAATGATGGCTTAATAGTTGAAGGTAAATTATATTTTACTGCTAAAACTGATGGATACAGAGAGGTTGAAGATTTTTATAAAATACGAATTAAAGTTGCAAATAATTTTCCGTTTACAATTCCAGAGGTTGAAGAGATAGGAAATAAAATTCCTCGTAAGGAAGAATATCATATCAATCCAGATAATACTTTATGCTTGGGTTCGCCGTTAAGACTATTGTATTTATTGAGTAAAAATAAAACTCTTGAAGGTTTTGTAGAATATTGTTTGATTCCATATTTATATGGAGTTTCATTAAAAATACAAGATGGCGAAAAATTGGTTTTTGGTGAGTTGGCACATGGCGAAAAAGGTATCATAGATGAATATGAAAAAATATTTGGTATCAAAGGAAAAGATTCTATAAAGCAGGTAATAAAATTGCTTTCAATGAAAAAAAGAATTGCAAATAAACAACCATGCCCTTGTGGTTGTTTCAGTAGATTAGGTAAATGTAAATTCAAGTTAAATTTTAAAATAAATGAGTTTAGAAATTATTCATCTCGTAAATCTTTTTTAATCAAACACAACAGTTTATAAAATTGTTGTGTTTTCATTTGCATACTTAACAATATCAACCCCATATTTATCTCTAACTTTGAGCAATTTTTCATTTAAAGAGGCAAATTTTAAATCCTTTTCGTAGTCAATTAAACAAAAGGTTTTATGGTTATGAGCACCTGCAAAATTAGAAGCACTTATAGCAATATAATGGATTTTATAACTTAAGTGATTGTCTAGTTTTTTAATCATAGATTTTGCTAAATCTATCAAAAATCGTTCATTAAATAGTCTGTTTTCCGTAATAGATTGAGAGTTTTTTAGTCCATATTCATATCTGATTTTGAAGTAAAAAGTTGTTGGATTAAGTCCCATTTTTGCAATAGTATAACTTAGATATCTTGCTAGTATCATGACTCGTCGATACACTTCATTTCTATCTATTATTGCTTTAAAGTTTCTACTAATACCTATACCTCTTCTATCACTGTAGGGGATCACTTTTTCATTATCAGTCCCACAAATTCTATGATATAAATCTCTACCAGTTTTTCCATATGAGTAGAGTAGGTTGGGGCGGTCTCTAAGTTCTCCAAGTGTTTTAACTTTGTAGTAATCAAGTTTTTTTGAAATGGCTCTTCCAATACCTGGAAAATCATTTACATTGATATTATTAGTATATTCATAAACTTTTTCTTGGGGCAGGGCGATTACTCCAAATGGTTTTACGCAATCTGTTAAAAGCTTAGCAATCCATTTACTTTTGCTAGCTCCAATAGTAATAGGTAAATCAAATTTCTGCATAATCTCATCACGAAGCTCTGTTATAAACTCTAAAGTATCTTCATCTTTTATCCAGCCATTCAAATCTCCAAAATATTCATCAATACTATAGGTTTCTAAAACTGGAATTTTAAGCTCTAAAAATGCTTTTAGCCTCTGAGAAAGCTCTACATAAAAGAGATGATCACTAGGTAAAATTATGAGGTTAGGACACATGTGAATTGCATCTCTTAGTGGTGTTCCTGTTTTTATACCATAGGGTTTACATTCATAGCTTTTTGCAATTACAATGCCATGAATTTTTCCATTTTCATCAATAAATTCGTCTCTCCACTCTTTTAAAATGTTATTAACATTGTAGGAATTCTTGAACTCTAAGACACTATTAAAAGCTCCATTATTTCCAACAATTACTCCTTCTTTTTTTTCTTTAGAGAAGATTCTTTTATCACTTCCTTTAGCAACAACAACATTTTTCCCTTTTAAAAATGGATATCTAGTTCTTTCCGCAGATACAAAATAGCAATCCAAATCTAGGTGTATTTTCATATAGTTTAACTCCAATAAAGTATTAATTGAATAAAATATAACTAATAAAAAGGTTTATACTTAAATAGTTGAAATATATTCAACTAATTTTGGTTCTTAGGAGTAATATGGACATTAATGAGATCATAGAAAAGCTAAAAGATATTTTGAGTTCAGAACATCCAAATAGAAAAATATTTGATAAAGATGTAGCTTCAGCACTTGGTATGTCAAAAGAATCTCTTAGCCATCTAAAGAAAAAAAATGGTGTTCCTTATGAACAAATTGCAAAATTTTGTGCAAAAAGAAAAATCTCAATCAATTGGATTTTATTTGAACAGCTACCAAAATCATTAGAAGAAGAAACCGAAAAATATACAAGAATAAAACATTTTACAAGAATTAATGCGAGTGCCGGCGGTGGAAGTTTTAATTATGATGAGGATTACGAGTATCTAAGTATTGATAAAAAACTACTTGATTCTCTTTATAAATCAAATAATTCAAATCCAAATGCAATAGCAGCTTTAAATGTTATGGGTGATTCAATGGAGCCGACATTGCTTGATAGGGAGGTTATATTATTTGATAAAGATGACCTTGATGTGAGCAAAGGGGGAATATTTATTGTTTCAACAAATGCAGGATTATTTGTAAAAAGAGTTGCATTGAAAGTTGATGGAGCACTAGAATTAATAAGTGATAACCGAAGTTATAATAGTGAGATTATAGTTCCTGATGAGTTAGATGCAATCAGACTTTTAGGTAAAGTTATAGGAAAAGTGGCACTTGTTTAATAGGGCAGAGGAGAGTGCAAAATCTGCCCACTTATAGTTCAGTTACCATCTCTTCTGCTTTAATTTTTTTTCTCTTTTTGGGGATAGGACGATTCGTCAAAATTTGAATAAATGTTTCAATTGAGAGGATATCACCTTTTCTTTGCATAGAAATTTTCTCATCTAAAGCCAGATATTGAAAGGCTTCATCAATGTTTAAATCTGAATATTTTGCCCGTAAATTGGTTATGTATTTATTTTGTTTTATCCTTCTTAATTTTGCTCTGATGTTTTGTTTGTGTTTTTTATAATAGTAATTTGTCGCATAACTTAAACCATTGGGAATAGGTTTGTTTTTCTTTTTCAATTTATACTCTAAAAGATTATGCAATTTTCTATATGAGAGTTCCTCTTCCTCTTTTGTAATTTTGTCTTTTGCTTGTTTGTATAGCATTGTTTTGATAGTAGTTTCTATTTTAGAATTTTTATTTTCATCCATAATTACTCCTTAGAATTATTTCTTGAAATTTTAGTATATTTATTTTGATTTGTGATTACTAGTTGAAAAATTTTCAACTTCTGAAATGAGTACTATTTAGCTATGCCTATATAGTATATATACTGTGGTAACGAATTAAGGTCAGAAAATTGGCTCAAAGTAGGTACTAATTAAAATTTGGAAATATAGATCAGGACTGAAATTTACTAAATCACAAAACGAATATTTTTTTATATGATTACAAATCAAAATAAAAATTAAGGATTTTAAATGGCTTCTAAAAAAAGTGTATTGGATATGATAAAAGCTGAACACAAAGAGAATATTCAAAAAAGCAATGAAACTAAAACTATTGTTATCAAATTGAATATTGAAGATTTTAAAGTGTTCGATGCAATATGTTCAAAATACAATAAGTCAAAACAAGAACTTATTGTAAAGGCTTTAGAGAATGAAGGGCTTTTTGATAAAGCAGAAGTAGAAGAGTCAACATTCGAGCAACCTATGAACTAGTTTCATAGGTATAAAGTTAAATTACTTTATCAAAATGAAAAAGTTTTTATAACCTTACCAATGATATTCAATTTAACCAGTTGTTCTTTAGAAAGCTCATTAGCAACTGTAAATCCAATATAGTTATATGCATAATCACCATCAATTTTAGTAAAAATATTTACAGCAGATACAGCATCATTTGTATTGATTAAGTAAGAACCGTTACCATCAAACTTGTTTATATTTTCATCGTAGAGCATGATGTCATGATTTAACTCAATTGCTTTTAAAGAGTTACCGGCAGATACTCTAGGAAGTCTTACATAGTCGTTACTATTGTAAAGTTTATAGTTGTAAAATTTATTGTTGTTTTCATGGGGAAGTACAGTGCTATCATCTGATGCTTTAAAGTCTTTATCAAAGAATAATTTATCTAAAGAGTATCCTGTTTTTTCACAGTAGCCAATAGCAGATTCAAATGGAATTTTAGATCTCATCTTCATTTGTGCTAAAGTATCTGGTCTTAGCTCCATTGCAAGAGCAAGTTGTCTATCGTTCTTTTTATTTTCGATAGAGCGAAGTCTTAATATGAATTCTTCATAGGAATATTTCTCATATTTATACATTTATAATCCCTTCTCGTAGCCGAATATCGTTTATTATAACATAAATAAAGACGAAAAAGCTCTTTATCTAGTCTAATATTTAAACGAATAAAGCTTTTTGTAATCAATTTTATAAAATATAGCAATATATAATCACAAAATACAAAATATTTTATATCATTTTGGAATTATAAGCCGGGAGATATAAAGTGTTGACAGATGAACAAAAAGAAGTTATTGAATGTTCTAAGCATTTAAAACAAAATGAAATTTTAAAAATAAATGCTTTTGCAGGAACAGGTAAAACAACTACTTTAATAGAGATTACCAAAGCCAATGAAAATAAAAAATATCTCTATCTTGCATTCAATAGCTCAATAGTAAAAGAAGCAAGAAAAAAGTTTGGAACTAATGTTGATGTATATACTTTACATTCACTAGCATATAAAGCTTTTGAGGATAAACCAAAAATCAGAACTAATGATTATGACATGTTAAGCATACAACAAATTTTAGGGCTAAGTGATGCAAATTTAAGTATTTGTAGTGACATTGTAAAAGTATTAAAAAGATTTTGCCAATCAGATGTGAATCAAATTATTGAAATGCGTCAATATTTTGATAAAGCTCATTCATCAGTTTTTGAGTATGCCAAAGTTTTGTGGGAAAAGATGGATAAAAGAGAAATAGAAATCACTCATGATTTTTATTTGAAACATTTTTCAATGAATCATAAAGCCCTTGAACTTTTGTCTGATGCATATGATGGATTTTTACTAGATGAAGCTCAAGACAGTAATCCAGTAACTATTAAAATATTCAATGCTTTAAAAGGACAAAAAATTTTAGTTGGCGACAAATATCAACAGATTTATCAATTTAGAGGAAGTCTAAATGCAATGGAGATGATTAAAGCTAAATATGAGTTCTTTTTAACACACACTTTTAGATGCAGTGCATCTGTAGTAGATGAAGCAAATAAAGTTTTAAAAAACTATTTGGGTGCAAAAAATTTTCTTTGTTCAAAAAGAAAAGCTGAAGCATTCGAGATAAACAATGTAGCTTTTATTGCAAGAACTAATGCTACACTGATTGAATTAATAGATAATTTTAAAGATGAAAAAGATGGTATAAATATTACACGAGATGTTAATGAAATTTTCAAAACCGCTATTAATTTATTTTATTTCATCAATGAAGAGAGTGATAAATTATCTAAAGAGTTTCAGTATTTAAAAAAGTTTAGTGATGAGGATGAATTAAAAGACTATATAGAGGATTACGATTTAATAGAACTCAAAACAAATTTGAAAATTGCCAAGAGATATAAAACATATCTTTTTACACTAAAAAAAGAAGCTACTTCAAAAATCTCACCTTTATCAAATATAGTATTAACAACAGCTCATGCAAGTAAAGGTCTTGAGTGGGATAGTGTAGTTTTAATGAAGGACTTTAAAGATTTGGATACAGTTGATGAAGATAAATTAGTAGAAGAAGCAAATTTACTTTATGTAGCAATCACTAGAGCCAAATATGAAGTAAGTTTTTTGAGTGATGAAGATGAGTAATAGTTCAAGTTTTTTAGTTGAAAAGTTAGCATTACAATATGACATTGATCCATATACAGCAAATATTTGTATTCAAGAAGCTCTATCAAAGATTTTAGAAAAAGAAGTGATAAGCACAGATAATGGATATGCTTATTACAGCACAGCAAGATCTATATTTGTGAATGTACGAATTACCAAGAGCATGACAAAGAGAATCAAATATTTATTTGAAAAAGAAGTAAGGAGTCTTAAAAACAAAAGGCTAAAAGATATTTATTATATGCCTAGAGAATTTAAAATATTTAAGTGTAAGGTGATTTACCAAAATGTAGATTGGTTTGAAATAGTAGAAGTAAAAAATCAAATAAGAGGTCGAGTATATTTTGATAATTTATTGACAACTGATAATGTTAGAGTTACAGATGAGATAGAACTAAAATTAAAGTCACTGATTAAAAGAAAAGGGTATTTTGAAGGAGTTTTTACTAGAAAAGAACCACTTATATACACTAAAATAGTGTATTCTTATATTGAGAAAAAATTGATCCAAAAAATCAAAATTGATTTTAAGGCTAATTCAATGGTTATCAAATTTAAAAATCTTGAGGATTTATACACTTCTGATATGCGAGAAAAGCTATATGGACTGAAAAGTTGCCTTCCTTTTAAAATACTTACAAAGTAATATATATAATCACAAAACAAAATTTAAGAGATATAATTAGCAATCATCAAAAAGGAGATTGCTATGTTTGGAATGGAGATACTTGTATTATCTCATACTATTGAAAACGCACATATTTTAAAAGCGAATGAAAATTTTTCTACTCTCAATAAAAAAGTTATTGAGCAAAAAACTGAAAATTCGACAAGTACCTTACAAAAGATAGTACAAAATAAAATTATTGAAGCAAGTAGCAACAAGTATAAAATCAGTATTTTTTTTGATTTTAATTCAGATGTTCCAAAAAATAGTAACGCATTAGAGCAACTTCATAATGTGGATTTTAAAAAAGTTTCCTCAATCATCATAGATGGATATGCATCTGCTCCTGGAACAAATCAATACAACCTTATTTTGTCAGATAAAAGAATTGAAAGCTTAGTAAAGATAATTAGGCAATTAGGGTATGACAAAGAGATAAAAACAGTTCCTCATGGTGAAGATTGTTTAGGTTGGAAAAAAGAAGAACAATGTCAGCGAATAGATATGCAACTATTTTTTTAATCCTATTTTTTAATATTAATTCTCTTTTTGCTCAGTGTTATGAAAATGACAAAGCTTTTTTTGATGATAGCCAAAGAGGATGGTTTTGGGGAGAAAGCTGTAAGAAGAAGTTAGAAAAAAAGGATGAGAATAAAACAGATGAAGAATTAGCAACACCAAGTGAACCGAAATATAAAATAAGTCCTAAAGAAGTGAATATTCCTTGGGACATAATAGATAGTTTAACAAGAGAGAGTGTAAAGCAAATAGAAAAAGAAACAAGAGATATTGCAGTTACATATCCAACATACACCAATGTATTAGAGCATAAGAAGCTTCAAAAATATATAAGTGATCGAGCAAAAGAATTTATGAACCAAACTATTAATGTTACAAAACAAGATTTTGATATGGCTCAATGGGTTGCATCACTTCCAGTAAGAAGTACTACAGCGATTAATACTGAGAAAGAAATCAATACTCAAAAAAGAATAGAAATATTTCAAAAGTATAAAAACAACATGATAGTAATGGTAGTTACAGCTAAAAACTGTAGTTTTTGTGCAAAACAAAAACCCATATTAAAGATGTTGGAAGAACAATATGGAGTTCAATACGACACTTATGACATAGATAAATTTAAAGACTTTGCATATGCCATGAAGGTTGAGAGAACCCCTGATATGTTTTTGCTATTTAGAGAATATGAAAATGACCCAAAACCTAAGATAGTAAGAATTGCCACAGGTTTTCATGGGTTATTAGATTTGGTAGAAGCGGTTGTTTATGGACTGAAAACAATTGGAAAGATTAAAAATGAAGAGGTTAAATAAATGAGAAAGATACAAATATCAGTATTTGCAAGTATAGTCATTTTTACAACTAGTCTTTATGCAGATTCGATGAAAAGATATGCAGAAAACATAACTATTACTCATGTTAGTCCAACCGGCGGTGATGGTTATTATAGTGGTGGTTCATATAAAATGAATTTTCCAACTATGACTATAAATCCCATAAATATTAAAGCACCATCATTTAAAGCTGGGTGTGGGGGAATAGATTTAGCATTTGGTTCTATTCAATTTTTAGATGCAGATAAAATTGTGCAATTTTTAGAAGCTACTTTAAGTAATGCAGCAGGTGTTGCATTTGACTTAGCACTTAAAGCAGCTTGTGAGGAGTGTTCTGAAACACTAAAGTCTTTAGAGGCAATGGCAAATGCAATTAACAATATGGCTTTAGATAGTTGTCAAGCTGCAACAGCATTAGTTAGTGCAACAGGATTAGGGCAACAAGAGCAAACTAAAAGTGAAGCAACAAACTGGATAAAAACTACAGCGGACAATGTTACAAAGTTTTTTGATTCAAAAGTCAATCCGTGGCTTAACGGGTTAGGTGCTAATGCTCCAAGAATAGTTAGATTTCTGAAAAAGGACCAAACAACATATAGTAGTTTGCTGTACTATTTGATTGGTAAAGATACATCAAATCCATTGAATGAAGAGGAAAACTTCTTGCGTTCAATAAGTGGAGAGATAGTTTTATATGGCAGACCATCAGGAGAAAATTATGGAACTTTTGGAGCTACTATACCA
This sequence comes from Sulfurimonas lacustris, assembly GCF_059705355.1. Classification (NCBI taxonomy): domain Bacteria; kingdom Pseudomonadati; phylum Campylobacterota; class Epsilonproteobacteria; order Campylobacterales; family Sulfurimonadaceae; genus Sulfurimonas; species Sulfurimonas lacustris. Next base: position 53,668 of record NZ_AP046126.1, on the reverse strand, counting down.
AGTAAAGATGATATTGATAAATTATTGACATGGAGATTGGGTGCAAAGGAATCAGAAAATTTATCAATTAAATTGTTAGATAGAAGTGGTGATCCAACCGTTGCTGTAAATGCAGATATGCAATTATTACCAGTATTTGAACCAAAAGTTAGAAAAGTTGCAGACAATATCAACACAAGAACAGCACACACATCAGATGATTTGAAATTTTTAAGTGGATTTAGAGCACCTGTTTATAAAATTTTTAATGCACTATCTCGTTCACCAGAAACAAGAAGTATTGCTACAGAAGTATCAAGTCAAATTGCAGAAGTACTTGCAGCCCAAGCTATGTATGAATACATATCAAATTATCACTACTTGCTTTTAAAAGAAAAATCTAGTTATGACTCATTAAGTAAAGAAGCGAAGGCTTCACTAGCATATGATGATCCACAAATAAAAGAGCATCAAATCGGACATAATTTAGAGCTAATGATAGAGAATGTTTCTTATGCTCTTCAAAAATGTGTAAAGATGAAAATTGCCGCCGACCTTAATTTTGCTAAAAAACTAAATTCTTATGCAGAATCTATAAATGCTGCTAATTCAATTAAAAATGCAGTTATGATGAAAAGAAATCCAGATTTTTATAACAATCTCCAAACTATGACAGCATTATCAAAAACAGCTACACCTTGATGTAAGGAATTTCAATGAAATATTTTTTTGTATTAGTATGTATGTTAGCACAAATAATTTATGCGGATGACATTTCATCATCTAAAGCAAGTGCCAAGAGTTTAGGTAATACAGCAGCATCAAAATTCAACTCTAAATCAAAGTTAAAAAGTAATGCTCTTAATCCTATGCAAGGTTCAGGAGCATTAACTACAGTTGATAATAGTACAACATTTGATGGTGCAATATCATGTTTTGACAAAGAGATAGGATTAACAGCCACATATTCTGTTTTATCATCGAGTATCTCTTTAACAATAAAACAAGATAGTAATTTAGATAAACTACTTGATCATACTTTGACAATTTCAGGAATAATAGGTGTTTGCCAAAATGGAGTTGTCACAGGGGACTGGAATAATCCAATTTATAAATCATTTTCTGTTAGTAATAGTAAGTTGTCTGTTACACAACTTGCAAAAGAGCAGATGCATGCTTGTTTTTGTACTAATAGTAGTTGTAGTTACACATTTGATTCAAATGTATATAAAACTATTGATGGAGGAATAAATGCGATATTATCAGCTAATAATATTAATATTTCCGGAGATAATGAGTGGGATAGTGGATTAAAAAAGAGTACAACATATTTCAATTATCCAACATCTTGTCAGTCTAATGTAATACCAAACAAATACACTAATACTGATCCAAGAAACTATTATCATTCACAAAGTGCTAATGATTTTACAGACTCAGTTTCAGCAGTGGATGGACAAAATTCAAAGTCTATATATAATGCAGCCCTTGTGCATTCTGCAACAACAATACCGCAAACAAATAACTCTATGAGTGTTAATTATAAGTCTTTAAATGAGTGTACTAAAGAGTATAAATTTGAGAAAAATCAAGTTACAAACACAATAGATTTAAAACTTATTGATAGTTGTGGTAATTTCAGTTCATGTAGTATTAGAACAAAACAAATATGTAATTCAAACGGTAGTGATTGCCAACAAGTCCTATTTAAAGGTGTCAGCTCTACTTTTAATAAAACTTTTTGTTCAGAGATTGTACTTGATAAATCCTACGAAGTTTGTGATAGCTCATCAGGTATAGAAATTAAAGATAGTACAGGAAATAGTTTATATACCTATACAGACAAACATTTATATGAGAAATATACTTATGATTGTGGTAGTAAAACTGCTACGGCAGATTTTACCCAAACTAATGAGCTAGATACAGATGGTAAAGGGCATTTTAAATATAAAGATGGAACACAAGCAACTATTAATGGATTACCAACAGCAGATTTAAGTTGCAAACAAAAATTTTGTACTACTAAAAAATCTATTAAAGACACTGATGTTCATTCAGACTCAAGCCAAGATAATACTACTAGAAATGAGATGAATGTTAAAGTGTGTATAGAAGAGATTAGCGGTTCATATACTTGTCCTTTAGAAGCAGGGGAATCAATAGTGGATCAATGTTCATGTGATGTTCCACAAACAATGTCAAATAAAACATTAGGCGAATTATCAGCTATTGAAGAAATGATTGATGATTTTACATGTTCTCAATAAATATAATCACAAAACACAATATAAATATTATAATGTCATTCAATCAAATATGCCAAATCATATAGTGCATCTTGATAATTCTCAAGAAGGAGTTTAAATGGAATTACACAAGAGCAAATTATTGCTCATTGGTTTGTTGTTGACACTTTTTTCGTCAGCAGCATTTGCAGGAACTGGAGGTGCGGAACTAAGTACATGGTACACAGATATCAGTGATGCACTAACTGGAACATGGGGAAAAATTATTGCCGCTTTTTTTATTGGTACAGCTGTAATTATTTTTAAACAAGGTGGAATCGTAGGAGGTATTTTTATGGTTTTACTTGGTTTATCAATCGGTTCTATACCAACAATTATCAATAGTAAATATACATTGATAGCAGGAGAAATGGCATCAAACTCATTGCTAACGACAATGGCTTCTTTTGTTGGGTAGAAATACTCAACAAAAGTTGTTTTTTGTAATGAAGTTAAAATAGACTTTATTCCACAGGACAATGAATGGAAAGAAAATATATACCTAAATACATGAATGCTGAAATGCAAATCTTATGGTGGGATTTGAGTGAATTCCTAATCCTTTTAGTGATTATTGCTTTTGGAGTAATTGCAGAAATGCAATTTATAGCAACAGCAATAGGGGTAGGTGTTTTAAAAGTTATTACCAAAATGAAAAATCATAAACAAGCTGGATTTGTAGGACATTATGCATATAGCAAAGGATTGTTTGGATTAAAGGGTAGGGTGCCTGAATTTTGGATCAAGGAGATAGTAAAGTGAAATTTTTTAGTGAATATACAAAAATGAGTGTACAGCTTGATGTAGTAAAAGTATTTGCACTATTGATGATTATAGTTAATGTGACTTTTGGAGTACTGTTTTTTATACAAGCTAGTAATGTAAGGACTATAATCATTCCACCATCATTTACTAGTAAATTTGAAGTGGTTGGAAATAGATTAGATAATAAATATTTTGAAGAAGTTGGAAATTATTTATCTCAATCAATACTCACAACATCTCCAGGAACTTTAGCGAATTCATTTAATGCTATTGAAAATTTTATTTCAAAAGATCCTGATGTAATTAAGGCAACTAAAGAATATTTTATCGAACAAAACAAGGTTATTAAAGAGAATAATATTTATCAAGCTTTTTATCCTTTACAAACATCGGTGAACTTTGAACACGGGAAATTCAGTGTTACGGGTATTTTGAGAAGAAATACAGGAAATGTATTTGTTAGTGAAGAGCGAAAGGTAATGGATTTTGATTTCATTGTAAAAAATGGGCAATTAGTTATAAAAAAATTTGGAGTTAAGTAATGGGATTAAAACAATATCAAAAGATAATTATTTCAATGAGCCTTATAGTTGTTTCTGTATTTGCAGATAACTTACCTAATCAAACAATAGTGGATGAAGTACAAGGATACAAATACATAGATATATCAAAGACTGATATCAATAGAGCATATTGTGAAAATGGAGAATTTACTCAGTTGATTTTTTCAAGTGAGAAAGAGATTGATATACAAAAAAATGGAAAAAATGCATTTATTAAATTGATACCAATTAACAAGACACAAGGAGATGAGATTCTTAGCACTACTATTAATACATTTGCAAGAGAAGCTTATTTAACTTGTGACAACAAAATGTTTTCACTTATTTTAGTTCCAAAGGATATGCCGGCTCAAACTATTATTTTAAAAACTGTAAAGGATGAAAGAAGAGTTGAAAGAAATAAAGAGATTGAAGTTGTAAGTGATTATCAAACAACTATTTCAGAGCTAATTAAATCGGTATATAAAGAGATTACTCCTGAAGGATTTGATCTTGAGTTCATAGATAAGTCAAAAGTTCAGTTTGATGAGCTTTCTCTTATAGAGTTTAAAAAATATATTGGTAGTACATTTATTATTGATGAGTTTATTATAAAAGCTAATCAAGATGTTTCTTTGAATGAAAAAATGTTTCTTCCATATTTACAAAACCCTTTAGCAGTTTCTTTAGAAAATCACAAATTAACGAAAGATAGTACTACTAGACTTTTTGTAGTGGCTAATGCTAATCCAATGAGTAATTATATTCAAAATAGTTCAAAGTATTCCAATGCGATAGAAGCAATCCAACAACAAAAAGAAAAGGAGGTAAAGGATAATTCAAAAAAATATCTAAGTGATGAAGTTATAGATTTTGCGAAAGAGCAGTCTAGTAAACAACCGATAGAAAATGTATTGAAAAATTTTAATAATGAGGAGTAAAGAAATGAAAAAAATTCTATCAAGTGTATTTATAGTAGGAATTTTGAGTATTAGTTTGAGTGCTAATGAATTTGAAGATTCGATGAAGTATGTTGACAAAGCCTTAACTAAATTAATTACAGAATATAAAAGTATGAAATCAGAATTAGAACTTGTAAAAAATAAAAATATTGAGCTTGAAACGAAGTTGACTGACCTTACAACTTCACTTAAAGCAGGTTTTGTTCAAAAAGAAACAAATCAAGATATTCAAGAGTTCATTCAAGAATAATTTAAATAGGAGAGTATTGTGTTAGCTAAGTTTAAATCAGAAAAGTTTAAATCATTTATATTTATGGCTACTTTAACGGTACTTCTGATTACCGTTGTTATGATATCTAGTGCTTTGGTTTCTGATGTAGCTACACAAGAAGATCCCAAAAAGAAAGCTGTATCTGATGTTGTAATTCAATATGATAATGCTGTAAAAGTTGAAGAGAATAGTTTTAAGCAAACATATGGGGATAAGCTTAATATGTTAGAACAAAACAATCAAGAGCTTTCAAAAAATATTGCAGAGATTATGTCAATGTTAAATGAACAAAAGCAAACCCCATCTATTAATTCATTTACAAATGACACGGCTCCACAAGTTAATCAAAATCAAGCTTTTAGTAATTTTGAACCACCTAAAGTTGAAGAACCTAAACCAATTAAAACAGTACTTGTAACATCTACACTAACTATTATTGCAGACCCAATAAAAGAGGAAAAAAAGGAAGAAGTTAAGGATAAAGAACTAAAAAAGCCAAAACAAATTATTGTACCAGCAGGTTCATTTGTTAAAGGAAGATTGTTAAATGGTTTAGATGCTCCAAGTTCAGGTGCTGCTAAAAGTTCACCACATCCTGTAGCAATACAAATTATTGATAAATCTATTTTGCCAAATAAATTTAGAGCAGATATTAAAGATTGTGTTGCAATAGGTAGCGGTTATGGGGAGCTTTCAAGCGATAGAGCGATACTTAGAGTAGAAAATTTAAGTTGTGTTAAAAAAGATGGAACTTCTATAACATCCAAAGGCTCATCTATAGGTTATGTAACTGGAGAAGATGGAAAAATAGGATTAAGCGGAAGGGTTGTAAGTAAGCAAGGAGCAATATTAGCTAGAGCATTAGTCGCAGGTTTTGCAGAAGGTATGGCAAAAGTTTTTACACAGAGTAATACCTATGTTGCAACTTCAGCGAATGGAACTGTAAGTACACCTGATCCAAATAAGGCATTTGAGAGTTCAATGTATGGAGGAGCAGCTGAAGCATCAAAAAAAGTTGCAGAATATTATTTAAAACTTAACGATGAGATGTTTCCTATAGTAGAGATAGCAGTTGGTAGAAAATGTGACATCATTTTTACAAAACCTATTATTTTTGAGGAGGTTAAAAGTGAATAAAAAGTCATTGATTTTTGTATTACTAGTCATATCTATTTTTATAAATGGGTGTACTTCAAAAGTGCTATTGCCATATGAAGAGTGCCCAGAGTGCAATGTAGGAAAAGGTGAGGGGTATTGTGGAAGCGTATCGGATGTTTATGAATATACAAAAAAGGAAAAGCCATGATTAAAAGAGTTGTATTAGCTTCTATTGTAGTAATGATGATGTTTCAAGGTTGTGCAGAGAAGAGTAAAATTATATATATTGATCCAAAAATAAAGCAGGATATAAATAGGACAGATTCTCTTTATGAGGTTAATAGGAAAGAAGAGTTGGCAAAGCTTATTCAAGAGCCAATCGTACCTTTGAAAACCCCTGATAAAGTACTTAGAGTTCTAATGCTTCCGTATGTTGATAAAAACAATTTACTTCAAACAAGTAATTTTATTTTTGTAAAAGTGGATGATGGCAAGTGGATTATTGGGGATTATCTAAATCAAGAAGTTGAAATTTCATCTAAAATACTGACTCCCTTAAGGTAATTACTTATTATTAAAAAAACATAAAAAATACAATATTTACATACTATTGTAAATTTAACAGTTTTTATGTTAATATAAGTTTATGAAAACAAAAAAAGAGATATTTGAATATATTCAAACTAGCACTAATTGGAAAATTGTACCAAACAATATTAGTTTTAACTTGCCACTATATTTAAAAGCTGGCTATGAGCTTTGGGGTGCAAAGATACAAGATATATATGTTGTATTTGCAAATGTAAAAGATGAAACACTAGATATTAGAGTTCATCAAAATGCCATCAAGAAACTTGAAGAAATTAGTTCTTGTCATACTGTTTTAGTATTTGATAAACTTGATAGCAGAAGCATTGAGAGCTTGGTAAAGAAGCATATACCATTTGTTATAAAGAATAAGCAAATTTATATGCCCTTTGCACTGATGCAGATACAAACACAAACAAAAAAGAAAGCTCTTTTGAGAAATGTTTCTTTAACAAGTGATGCAGATATGATTTTGATAGGTTATTTAGATGGTCAAATTAAAAGTGGCATGATGATAAAAGATATTGCTAGGGTTGTAAATAGAGAGCTTAGAGCTACATCACAAGCTTTAAAGGTTTTAGAGACTTTAAAGTATCTTCAAATAGAAGCTTTCGGTCGAAGTAGATATATATATTTTATTTCACCTATGGAAGTGTATGAGCGTTTAAAAGAGGAAGTAAAGTTACCTGTAAAATTTAGCTTTTTTGCTAAAGATTTTATAGGAGAAAAAATATATAGTGGATTTACAGCACTATCTCATTATTCTACATTGGTAGAAGAAAAGATAAAAACAATCGCTATCTCACATAAACAGCTTACATCAGAGCAGTTAGAAGCTTTGGAATGCGATGAAGATGAAGCCCCGTATAAAATTGAAGTATGGGATAGAGAAGCATCTGTTTTTGCTCATAAGGATACGATAAACCCATTGTATGTAATAAGATTTTTCAAAAATGATGAAGATGAGAGAGTACAAGAAGCAGTAGAACAACTAGAAATAAAAATGATAGATAGATTGAAGGAAAGAAATGAAAGAAACTGATTATGCAGGCTTGAGTCATTTTCAAGATTACTGTAAAGATTTAGATGAACATTATGTGGTTGTAGGTGGATTTGCAACTTTAATGCTTCTTGATAGTGAACTTGAAAATCATGGTAAAGCAACATTTGATATTGATTTGGTACTTTTAACAAACAATTCAAAACAGATGACAAAACGAATAAAAGAGTATATAAAAGAGGGTGGCTATAAAATCCAAATAGGTTCAAAAGATCAGTATCAATATTACAGATTTGTTGAACCTCAAAAAGAAAACTTTGCAAAAGAGATTGAACTTTTTGCATCTAATGAAAATAGTTTAGACTTAGATGATGAACAAAGAATCATCCCTATAGATCCAGAAGAGGGATTGTATTCACTTTCAGCCATTATGCTTGATCCAGAGTATTTTGAGATGATAAAAAATAATGTTGATAAAAATCATAGAGCACCTTGTACAAATACACAAGCTACAATTATGCTCAAGATGTCAGCATTTTATGATCTGAAAAATCGTGATGATAAAAAATGGAAAAAGCATCGAAGAGATATACTCAAACTTGCTCTACTTTTAACAGGTGATGAGCAGATAAAATTAGTAGGTAGAATGGTTCAAGATTTTGATGTTTTTATTGAGCATTTAGAACAAGATGTGGATAAGAAAATGCTCAAATCAATTGTTGATAATTTACCTGTGGACAAACTGCAAGTTATAGAGATACTTCAAAAAGTTTTTACAAAATAATTGTCATATTTTATCTAATAGTGATAAGATGATACTATCTAAAAATTATCATATAATGATAAATAAATACACTAGATAATCACAAAACACAATATAAATATTATAATTTCATCAAAATAAACCTAAGGGGAAAGTTGATGAAATTATTCACTACATTAAGCATAAGTGCAATTTTAGCACTATCTTTAAATGCAAAAGAATCTACACCTGTTGTATCACTTCAAAATAAAAGTGATATTGAAAAATCCTATGTTCAATCAGTAATTCCAAATACACAATTTACTAAATATGAAAAATCAAAAGAGCTTGAGGGTTACTATAAAGTTTATTTAGATAACGGCCAAATGCTTTATGTTAGTCCTTTTAAAAATTTGATAATTTTTGGAGAAATTTGGACAGCTTCAGGACAATCTCTAACTCAAAACGATGTTAAAAATTGGCAAGAACATTTACAAAATGAACAAATTAAAAGCATTTCATTAGAGCAACTAACTCAAAATGCTCTTGAAATGAGTTTTGGAAATGGAAAATCTAAATATGACTTTGTAATTTTTACAGATCCAGAGTGTCCATTCTGTAAAAAAGCAGAAGATTTCTTTGCTACTAAAGATGTCAAGCTATATATAAATTTTCTACCTTTAGATATGCATCCTAATGCAAGAAATATGAGCCTTCAAATATTGAGTTCAAGTGATCCAAAAAGTACTGCACAAAAAATAAAAAATTTTGAGACTGTTAATGTTGAAATAACAGAAGATGCGATATCTAAACTTTCAAGAATGGAATCTTTAGCTCAAGATTTAAAGATAACAGGAACACCTAAGATATTTGTCATTGATAATGATAAAAAGAAAATTATTGATGTAATAAATGGTGCAAATATACCGCAAATAGAAAAGTATTTTAATTAATACGAGTTATAGATGAAAACTATATTTTTGCTTATAGCTTTAATTGTCAGTGCATTTGGAAATATCGAGCAATATTTTTTAGAAGCATCAAAAAAATACAACATTAATCCTAAGATGTTGTACTCAATAGCAAAGGTTGAGAGTAATTTAAACCCAAAAGCATTGGCAAAAAATCGTAATGGAAGTTTAGATATAGGTTTGATGCAGATTAATAGTGTACATTTGCCATTTTTAAAAAAATACGGAATAGAAAAAGATGATCTTTTCAACCCAAAAATCAATATACATGTTGGTGCTTGGGTATTAAGAGGATGTGTTAATAAACATGGAGAAAACTATAAAGCTCTTAATTGCTACAACGGAAAGGTTCATAATAATAATTACTACCAAAAGGTTTTAAAGAACTTTTATTCTTTAAATTATTTTCCTCAAATTAAAAAAGAAGTCATATCATGAGTCGTATATTTAAAATAATATTACCGCTAATTGTTTCTATAAGTTCACTATTTGCAATAAATTGTGGAGACTATGGAGGAGAATTTAAAAGCTATGGAAGTCATTATTATGCAATAACTGGTAATACGATGGATTTTGAAACTGCAAAAGGATTTGCAACCGCAAATGGGGGATATTTAGCTATCCCAAATAGTAGTGGCGAAAATAGTTTCATTAAAGATATGATAGGTGCAAATTCAGAAAGTTGGATAGGTATTTATGATCCAAATAAATCAACTAACTATTGTTTCGACACTACTTGCTCATCAAAATATGATAGAAGTAGATTTCAAACGGTTGCAAATACTGCATTATCTTATTCAAATTGGGATTCTGTAGATATTTCAAATCTAGTATATTCTCAAGACTCAAGCAATATTGGTACTTCTGATGGTACAAGAGTGCTAATAGAAAATCCAGGTGAATATTATGTATTGATGTCAGGAACAACAGGAAAATGGAGAGATTATGGTCCTCATTATAATAATCCATCACCAAAATTTAGTGCTGTTATAGAATTCGATATTAAACCTACTTGTTATGAAGCACCATCTAATATTGTTGAAGAATTTTCTGGTAGAAAATGTAATACGCAGATAAAAGACAGTGAAGTTTTAAGCGGTTCAGCTTCTTTGGTAGATTGTCAAACAGATACAAAAGGAACAGAGTATTGTCCTAGTCAAATGGCAGAGTGTGCTCAAGAGTGGGATTATGAAAATGGGTACAGTGTTGAAAATACAGGAACAGCAGAAGACTATACTCAAAAAATTTGTGATGGAGTAATGATAAATGGAATTTGTTATGACAACAGTGTCAAAGATGCTACAAAGGTAACTAATCTTTCTTGTGTAACAAAATCAATAGCATGTGCTCCAGGTGCTAGCTCTTGTTGTCATATTGACATAAGTTGTAACGGCATAAGTGCAACAGTTAAATATTATGATTGTTGTCCTACTCAAGGAGGATTAAAAAATACAGTTAATGTGAATGATACTAATAATTTTTTGAGCGGTATTACATATCAACAATACGGAAGTGCAAAAATAATTTGTAATTCATCAGGAGCTTGCTCTATATATTTTCAGGATTATTATTGCAATGGAGGGCTAATTGGGAATCAATATCTTACAAATACATTCACTTTAGACACTTCTGATTCTTATGTTTGTAATGATAGTGGGTATGTTAATGGTTCACAAATTAGTGCAGACCCTACAAAGTGTTATAAACAAAAAGCTTTAACTTGTCCTTCTACTCATCCAAGTGTACAACCTGATGGTACTTGTAAAAAGAGTGTTAATTACAAATATTATACTTATGTTTGTTCAGATAGCCAAACATCTCAGGGTTTTAATTATGTACCGCAAAATACAGGTGGAGACTGTATCTCAAGTAAAACTGATCCAAACACTTCTGCTGATAATTCATCAACTCTTGACGATGCATGTAATAGCTCAACACCACCTGTTAATAATTGCAAAAGAGAAAAATTTACTTGTCAAGTTAGTGATGATAGACCGTGTGCATTAGTTGATAATAAATGGCAGTGTAGTCCATTTCCATGCTTTGGAATGACAGATTTTGAAAATGCAGGCACTGTTCAAGGCTCTAATGATACAAATAATGATGGGTGGACTGAAGATGGTAATTGTGCAGGAAATATATATATTTTTAGTGGACAAGATTTAAGATGTAGAAGTTGGGATGCACTTTACAATCTTAGTGGACATGCTTGTTGTGGTGGCTATGAAGATACTTTGTGGGGACTTGTAAGTTGTAAAGATAATGAGAAGCTTTTAGCAAAGAAAAAGGATGCTCAATTATGTAGAGAAATTGGGGAGTATTGCTCTAAAAAAATCAAATTAGGATTCGCAAAAATATGTGTGCAAAAGAAAAAATCATATTGCTGTTTTAATAGCAAGCTTGCAAAAACAATCGTAGAGCAAGGGAATATTCAATTAGGTCGTAATTTTGGAAGTGCAGAATCACCAAATTGTCAAGGCTTTCAAGTAGAAGATTTTGAAAAATTAGATTTTTCTAAAATGGATTTTACAGATGCATTCGATTTACCAAGTAGTTCAGACATCAATGGAATTATAAGTGGACTAAAAAATCTAGGGAATAACATATCTAAATAGGAGAAATTGAATGAGTACATCAAATAATAGCGGACAAGGATTTAGACCTGATATAAATTGGACTGATACTAGTGCATTTAACAATCAACATAGCAGGCAAAAAGAGAAAGGTGTATTTAACAAATTATCTTTATTTGAATATTTGTCACACCTTCAAACATTGTCAGTGCAAGAAAAAGTTGTAACCAATAAGTTGGATAAGGATTTATTTACAATAGGACAGTCTCTAAATGGATTTACCTTGGGCTTTAAAACAGGGCTTTTTATGAATATATTGATTGTTTTATATTTGGCTTGTTTTTATGGATTTACATCTCAAACTCCTCGAGTTAGTGTTTTAGCAGATACTTTTTTTATTAATGTGTGGGTTGTATTGGTAATTGTATTGACTATGTGGCTTGGCTCGTATTCAAGATATGTTAGTGGTGAAGTTACTAAGAAAATGATTACAGTACTTTTTATGGGAAAAATGACATCATCTATAGTTTCAGGAGTTTTAATACTCTTTGGAGTTTATACTTTAAAAAGTATTCTTGCAAGTGGTGAATTTGAAGAATATATATCCTATCTTCATCTTGATATAACAGTTATATTGCAACACTATAATCAAGCTATCTCAATGTTAATTTTTCAAGTGGTAGTTTCATCTTTTTTAGCACTAGTAATGCTCAAATTTAGGAATTATTTTACTTCCGGAGATATGAAAGATACATATGAAAAGTATTAAACCTTGTTGTCAAAATTTTAAGTACTTAAATATCTTAAAAGAGTATTTTAAAGGGCAATATAATCAATATATTCAAGAAAAAGAGCAAGAATATAAAGAGTTTATTGAAATTGGAGCAGGATTTGATATTAATGATTTAGAACAAAAAAATTTTATACCTATAAAAATGATGAATGCAAATAGAAAAGGGCATCTGTTTTGTTTTGGAACAACAGGAAGTGGTAAATCAAGACTTATTGAAGTGATGGTAGAGCAAGATATAAAAAATGGTCATAATGTAGTAATTATTGATCCAAAAATTGACAATGAACTAACTAGTAGAGCATATCAGTCTTGTGTACAGTCAGATAGAATGAACGATTTTATGCTATTATCGACTGTTTATCCAGACATTTCTATTAAGATAAACCCATTAGCTAACTACTACATGGTTGATGAAATTATAAATCATACAGTTGCTTCAGTACCTGCAAAAGATCCATTTTTTTATTCAATAGCTCAAGAAACAACAAGTGCAATTGTTTATTCACGATTGATTCAAAAAAAAGAAAATAGAGATACTACTCCTTTAACTTTTTACGATATTTACAGCTACGCAAGTCATGCAGGACTTACAAAGTTAGAAACAAGTCTAAAGGCTATAAAGCTTTCTCCTAGATATGTATTAGAAGATGATTTAGAATTAGTTTTAAACCTTTTACACAATGTATTATCTTCGCCTGTTGAGTATTTTGGAAAAGTTACTACAACACTTAGAACAACTCTAACTCAACTTACAATAGGTAGCGTAGGGCGAGTGATAGGTCATGGTAAGTCAAATGCATTTATTGATAAATTAGATAGTGACCAAGGAGTTGTAATGTATGTTCAAACTCCATCAATGTTATCAAAATTAAATAGTGATACTTTATCTAAAACAGTTTTATCGATGATTCAAAGCTCAATTGGTAGAAGAAATGTTGACAATAGACCTTTTGAGAAACCTTTATCAATCTATATTGATGAGGCTTCTAATTCACTCTATATGGGAATTGAGAATTTATTTAATAAATCTCGGTCAGCAAATGTGATGATTAGTGCATTTTCTCAAAGTTTTGCAGATTTAGATGATGCAGTTGGTGAAGAAAAAGCAAAAATGATTTTGGCAAATACGAACACAAAAATATTTTTAAAACTTGTTGATATTGAAACAGCTAAAAGTGTTGCTCAGTATGGAGGAGAGAGCATACAATTTTCATCGTTGATTTCAACTCAAAACCTCATGATGAGGGAAGATAAAAAAGAAATTTTAGAGCCAAGAATGTTTTTAGATTTAAAGCCTAGAGAATTTTTTTATTTTGGTTTTGAAGGTAATTACAAAGGCAAGGTGCAACGGGTTGATGGAACAGAGATTAAAGTTGTAATGCCAGCTCAAAAAACATCAAGGTAGCAATATGTTGTATTACTTTATTGCCTTTGTGTGGATTTTATTTTTTTCATTAGTTCTAGGAAATATTTTTCATTATTATGACCACGGAACTTTTGGCATTAAAATTTTTCAAAATATTGCTTCATTTCAAACGAAGCTAATTTTATTGTCTATAGTAATCATTTCTTTCTTAACACTTTTTATTGTGATACAAAGAAGATTTTTTAAACACAAACTAGATAATAGAGCAAATTGTCAGATTCAATTTGTTGATATGGAAAAAATCTCAAATATATGGCTTGATAGAAGTGATATAGAAAGAATAGAACAAAATAAAAAAAGCTCACTTACAAATAGTTTTTATGAATCAGGTATGGTTAAAACAAGTGTGCTTGATATTGTGTTCAATTATCGTATTAGAAATACAGACATTATCAAAGACTATATAGTAGAGTATATAAATGCCTATGATGAGAATGAAATAGAAATTGCATGTGTTTTGTTAGCAATGATTGAACACCATGGAGATGTGCCTAGTGTTGTTAGTTTATTTGATAAAGATAATGAAAAAATAGAACTTGAGAAAGTTTCTATCACAAATAAAAAGAATTCATATCAGATACTGAAAAATATTAAATTGGAGCAACATACACTAAATGTTGTAAGACATATATTTGAAATAGGTTTAAAAAGTGATAAGAGCATGGTAAATATTCAAGCACCTAAAATGCTCATTGCTGCATTGAGTCATGACATAGGAAAAATAACAAATTTTGAAACATTAAATAAAATTCATCACTTAAATTTAGAAGAAAAAATATTTGCGACACAGCATCATGAGTTTATTAGTGATCTTATTTTAAAAAATAAGTTCCCATCTTATAAGTCAATAGATTTAATTTCAGAAGTAGTGAAATTTCATCATCTTTCTATTGAAGATACTGAAGAGAACCGTGTCATTTATAGTTTAGGAACACTTTTAAAAGAAGCGGATTCTAGTGCAAGAAAACAAGAAATTAGAGAGTATAGAGAAAAAGAGACAAAAAAAGACAATTCTGAATCAGATAAAAAAAATGAAGAGGATAATGAAGAAGAGAACCAAAGTTCAGAACAAAAAAGTAGTCAAGATTATTATGATGACACACCAATTTTAAATCAGAAAAATATCCAAATTTTAAAACACAAGATATCTAAAACACAAAAGATAAAAAATGAAGATATTGATGAAAATGAAACTAATGAAAAAAATCAACAAATAGAGGAGGATGATATGCAAAATAATAAAGGAATGGGAGAATTATCGTTAGGTGATCAGCTAATAATAGACAATTTTAATGAGTTTGCTTTCAAATCATTATTAAAACAAAACCTAATCAGTGTAGAGGAACTTCCACAAGGACGAAATAGATTAAATTCTATAGCTAGTAAATCAGGAAAATATGTATATTTTCAATTTACATATTTTAAAAATGTAATCAGACAAGTTTTAAGTGATGGAGATGAATTTATAAAAATAACTGATAAAAAAGTTATACCCGTATTGCAAGCTCTTACAAATAATGACATTATCAAGTCTCAAAAAATTCTTATAAGCAATGCTCCTATGGTATTTTCTCCAAGACTTGCTCATACTACTTATCGAATGGAGAGTAAATATTTAGGCTATAGCGAAAGTGAAATGAAAATGTTGCAAAGAGCTTCACGATATTTTCATAATGCTGAAACAATAAGTGTTTAGGAGAGTATATGAAGTTTAATACATCACAAGCAAAAGAACTCCACCAATTGTCATTATTTACAGATGTGGTTTTCGACAAAATGTATAAAAAGCTAGGACAAAATGTTTCAAATGAAGATATTTTGCTTTATCAACAGAGGTTAAATGAGATTTCTACAGATATATATAATCTTCTTATTGAAATGAGTGAAGAATTTGAAATAAAAAGTGTTATCCCAAAATTAGAAAAATACTATAGCTAATGAATGTTTCTACATATTAGTGCCTAAAAGGAAATAAATCTTTAAATATAGTATATATTTCAGTTTATATCATATATAATTAGAAATATAAATAAAAAAGGAATAGCATGATAATAGGGAGAAAAAAAGAGATTGATATCTTAAATTCCATTTGTGATGAGCCAAAAAGTAATTTTGTATCTATCTATGGAAGGCGAAGGATAGGGAAAACTTATCTTGTGGACCAATTCTTTAAAAATCATCGAAAAGAGGCTATTTTTTTTGATTATACTGGAGCATATCAGTTAAGTAGCGATTCTCAAATCAAAAACTTTCTCAATCAAATCAATCTTTGGTTTAAAAAAGAGCCACAAAAAGAGATAACAAGATGGGG
Source organism: Sulfurimonas lacustris (assembly GCF_059705355.1). Taxonomy (NCBI): domain Bacteria; kingdom Pseudomonadati; phylum Campylobacterota; class Epsilonproteobacteria; order Campylobacterales; family Sulfurimonadaceae; genus Sulfurimonas; species Sulfurimonas lacustris. The sequence continues at coordinate 37,359 of NZ_AP046126.1, read as the reverse complement.
AGATGCTTTTAATTTTTTGACCAATATTTTAGAAGAGGAATCAAAAAATTTCATGGAAAATCAAAAAATAGTAGTTTTTATTGATGAAGTACAGTGGATAGATCCAAGTGGAAAAAATGAATTTCTAGGCTCTTTAGGGTACTTTTGGAATAGTTATTGTGAAAAGAAAAATAATGTAATACTTATTATATGTGGTTCCAATGCATCTTGGATAAATAATAAAATATTTCAAGACTCTCAAGGGCCATTTAACAGACGAACTACAAAAACGATTGCAATGTTTCCATTTAATCTTCAAGAGACAAAAGAGTATCTTCAAAAAGAAAAGCACTTTATGGTAGATGATAAAACAGTTATTGATACCTATATGATATTTGGTGGAGTTGCCAAATATCTTAGCTATTTGGACAATACAAAAACTATAGCACAAAATATAGATGAGCTTTTTTTTGATATCAACGGTGAGCTTTACGGGGAATATGACATAGTGTTTCGCTCACTCTTTCGTGAAAGATTTAAGATGCACAAATCTATTATGGATCTGCTCATATCAAAAAGATCAGGTTTTAATACCTCGGAGATAGTTGCTCAAACAGATTTTCAAATGGGTTCAAAACTCAAAAATATTTTAGTGGAGCTTGAGCAGTGTGGTTTTATACAATCAATTGCAAAGTTTAATGATGAAAGGGAAACAAGATATATAGTAAGTGATCCGTTTTGTATTTTTTATCATAAATGGATAGAACCATACAGTAAAAATAAAATAGCAAAATTTTCTAAAGGTCACTGGAGCGAAACTCAAAAAACATCCTCTTACATATCTTGGGCTGGGTTTTCATTTGAAACTATTTGTTTGATAAATATTGATCTTTATTTAAAAGCTAGAGGTACAAATGGAGTATATAAAAATCATTACTACTGGCAATATACACCTAAAACAAGTGATGAAACAGGTGCACAAATCGACTTTGTAGTAGAGTATGGGCAAGGGCTTTACGATATAGTTGAGTGTAAGTATTACAGTAAAGAGTACTCTTTAACTGGATCAGATGTCTCCAATATTGAAAATAAATTAGAAAAATTTATAGAATATGGAATCAAAAAAAATTCAAAATTTGAGTTAAAGTTGGTATATATTACTAGTTATGGTTTAAAAATGAATCAGTATCACAATAAGTTAAATATATCAACTAGTATACAATTAGCGGACTTACTCAAGATGTAATCACAAAACAAAATAAGTGTTGTATTATTTCACTATCTTAATTATGAAGGATAGATATGGAAAATACAGCACAAAAAAGAGATGCTAGTTTCAATCTTACAAAAAAATACATGCCTAAACTGATGTGGCTTACAATTATTGTATTCACTAATGTTTTAACTCTTTTCCTGTATGACAGATATTTATCTCTTCATATTAAGACTGTTGATATGCAAAAAATTATTCAAGATCCAATTACAGTAAAAAAATTTTTAAATAAAGAGATGAATGAAAACCAATATGCAATAACTTTGCAAAAAAATTTGGAAGTTCTAGAAACATCTTTGAAAAGATTTTTAATTGATGAGCCTAATACATTATTTCTCATAAAAGGGGCAGTAATTGATGTAAAAGGTTTTAAAAGCAATAAAATAGTGGATATAACTGATGAAGTTTACAGAGACATTCAAATACATTCTCACAAGTAGATTTTTTTATATTTCCTTATTATTTTTAACACTTTTCCCACCTGTTTACAAGAACTTGCCAATTAGGATTGATTACACCCTTGATTCTTGTTTACCACAAAGTGTTTGGATTACATATAAAGACTTTAATCCAAGTGTTCATAAATATATTTTATTTGTACCAAAAAAAGATTCATATACTCAAAAAGCAAAATATTTATTGAAATATGTAGGTTGCAAAAGTGGTCAATATTTAGAGACAAGGGGCTTAAATTATTATTGTGATGGAAGTTATATTAGTACCGCTAAAAAGTTAGACATGGCAGGAAAACCATTGTCACAGTTTATATTTAGTGGTGTTATTCCAAATGATAAATTTTTTGCAATAGCTACGCATCCATATGCTTATGATAGTAAATATTTTGGTTTTGTAGATAAATCACAAATTGAAAGAGGAGCATCCCCTGTTTTTTAAAATACTTGTATTTACAGTTTTATCAAGTGCAGTGTTTGCAAAAACATATTCTATTGTAGAAAAAAATTTTATAGATGAAGTAATGGAAAGAAAACCACTAATTGAAAAGAATGCAAAAGAATATGTAAAAAAGCTAAAAAATGATGCACAAAATATGTCAGGTGAATCAACAATAAGTGCAACAAAGAGCTATGTATATTATATTGATCCAACCTATACACTAGAGCAAGATATACCTAAATACAATAGATATGGACAATACGAAGGTGTTTTATATAAAAAAGGGACTCAAGTAAATCCAATCAAATTTATCAAAGTAATTCCTCCGGATATAGTAATTTTTAATCCTTGTGATCCTGATGAAAAAAGTTTTGTACAAAAGTTGAGAACCACTAGATATAAAGACAAACATTTTTTAGCTACATCAACAATGTGTAAAGCAAAAGATCTTGTAAAAGATGATTTAGGCAAACAAGCATTTATGTTGACAAAAAATATAAAAGAGAAATTTAAAATCAAAGAAACTATCAGCATTGTTAGTGTTGACAAAAGTGTTAATAAGATTAAAGTAGAGGTATTTAATGCTAAAAAAAGTAAATAAGATTATTTTAGTCATTCTTTCAACATTTCAATTTGCATATGCTAGTCCTAATGCAGCAGCTTGTGAAGCAGCAATAGGGGGTGGAGCTTCATTAGGAATTGTTCTAACAAATATGATAACAACTGTTTATAATCTATTGCCAATACGATTTGCAGGCATACCATTAGGTGTTTCTACTATGGCAGAAGATTATGCAGATGTTTCAAGTCCTATATGTGTTTGTCCAGACCCATTTCCTAGAATAGGATTAACATTATCATTTTGGGAACCTTTTGCAACTATGGATGTGAGTGGAATATCAAATTGTATTCCTTCTTTAGGAGTATCGATTCCACTTCCAGGATTAGGTAATAATTTTCAAGCAGGTACTCCATCAGCTCAAGGAGCTAGCAATAATGAAAGCTATCAAGTTACATACATCAAATACCCATTCCTAAAATTAGCCCAGTTACTTGTTGATGTAGCTTGTTTATCTCCTGATGCTAGTGTAGATAGTTTATATCCTACTTCTATTGACCCTACATGGCAAAGTGATAGTTGGTCAATAATCTTAACACCTGATGCATTGTTATTTACCAATATGTTTGCTCAATTTGCTTGTATAGCTGATAGTGTTGCTGCAAACTTTGGTTTTCCGTTAGACCCACTTTATTGGTGTATAGGTTCATGGGGAAATATTTTTCCATTGGGTTCATCAAATAGTGGTGTAGCAAGTGCAGATAATGCAATGGCAGCAGGAGCTAGAATGATATTTAAAATGCATAGGGAACTAATTTTATGGGGCAGTTTGGGCAATGTCGGACTATGTGGTAAATATCCAATGCCAATAATGAGAAAATCTGCTTATGCACTCTATCCAATTTATCCATTAATGCTATGGCCATTTAGAACACCAATTGGAAGAAGTGGAATGATATGGGCACACGGACAAAATACACCAGGTGTTAATAATCATGTTTGGACAATTATGACTTATAGAAAAAGGGATTGTTGTGTATTCTAAAATAATTATATTTACACTAATTATATGTATAAATGCTTTTGCAGATTTTTATGATCAGATTGAAAAAATTGATAAAAAAAGAGAAGATATATATTTTGATATAAATAAAACTCTTAAAAAGCCAGATACAAGTATTTATCAAGAGAAAATTCAAAATGCTATGAATGGGTTACAAGACAGAATTAACTCTTATGAAACTAAAGTTTATGGCGGAGCAACAAAAAAAGAGATATTTAGCAATATTCAAACTTCTTTAAATCAAAATAGTGGACAAAAAATTGATATTAATCTTGAAGATTTTGTATCAAATAATAGAATATATATTTTTATGAGTAGTTCTGTACCACTCTCTGTATGGCATGAATATGGTTTGTTTTTAGATAAAAATAAATTGAGAAATGGTTCTTTACTTTTAAGAGGATGTATTAATGGTTGTGAGAAAATTATGCCAACGATGGAGTTTCTAAAAAAAGTTATTGAATATAAGCCAAATGAAAAGATAAATCCATCTATATTATTAGATCCATTATTATTTGAAAGATATGAAATCAATGAAGTTCCTTGTGTTGTTTATGCAAAGGATGTTTCTTATCTAAATAAAGGTTTTCAAGGTAGTGAAGGTTCAAAAGATGAAGTCAAAACAGGAAAGATTTATAAAAGTTGTGGTGATTGGAATATGCTATATCACCTTGAAGAATTAGAAAAACAGTCAAATGATATTTCATTGTCAAAATTAATTAAAAAAATTAGAGAGCCTAAATAATGAAGTGGATAAGTATTTTCCTTTTAATATTCAGTACTTCACTATTTGGTGCTGATTACACTGTATATTCGTGGGGATATGGAGATATTTTAGGTGAAACATTACAAATGATAGCCTTTCTATTTCATTATGACGATTATAAGGATGCATGGAAATTAACATTATCATTAGCATTATTTGTAGGTGCTATGGCAACGGTTATACCTAATTCAGATATTTTAAAAGTACCAAAAATATTTTTGCTTTCTACTGGTGTATGGTCAGCATTTGCAGTCGCACAAGTATCTATTGAAATAGATGATCTAACAAATACGGGCAATAATAAAGTAATTAACGGTGTACCATGGGCAGTTGGATATCCCATGAGTTTGATTTCAGCTCTTGATTATAAGTTGGGACAAGCATATGAGAGTGCATCTTCAATACCTGCTACTCTTAGATATACAGATGGTGGGATGATGTTACCATTAAATCTATTCAACTCATCACTTAGCTATAAAATCACAGATACAAGATTATCTCAAAATGTTTATAACTACTCAATAGAGTGTGCATTACCTGATTTTGACGATGGTATAAAAGATTATGATTTAGCAATGCAAAGTACTGATTTATGGGCATATATGGGAGGAACTAATCCAGCAGTTTTAGTAGAATACATAAAATCAGATGGTACAAAAGAGGTTAAGAGTTGCACTGATGCATATTCATCAATAAATTCTGATATGACCACATATTTTTCCGCAGGTGGTAAAGCAATGCAAAACTTAGCTACACAAATGGGATTTGGTAGTGCTGCTGCTATATCTTCTAAACTTGGAACAACACATCAGTGGCTTCATGGTGCTACAGCTTCAGCAAATACTATGTTAATGCAAAATGCTTCAATAAATGCTTTCAATGGAGCATTTAAAAGTTATGCAGCAATGAATGCTTCAAACTCAGAAAGTTTGGCAATGTATGCAGGTAAAGCTGAAAGTGTAGCTAGTTCAAATATGATTGTTTCTGGAATATTAGGTTCTAAATATATCCCTGTAACAAAGGGCATATTGATGTCCGTTGTTGCAGGACTTACACCTATGCTTGCACTTATTATGTTAACACCATTGGCATTTAAATCTTTTGTTGGATATTTAACAATGCTTATGTGGCTAGCAACTTGGCATTTAGGAGAAATTATATTAAACCATCTTGTATCAGTTAAAGCTCAAGGGGTCATTGATGCTTATGCGGATAGCACATTAACATCAATGACTAAACCACTTGTTGAATCTACTGCACTAGATTATATTAACATGATATCTTCAATGTATTGGATGGTTCCTACAATTAGTGGACTCATAGTTGGAGGATTTTCAATGGGGGCACTAGCAATGATGACTGGAGGAATCACTGGAAGAGTTGCAAAAGGAGAAGCTGTTGGAAGCGAGATGGGTACAGGTAGTTGGCAAAGTGGAAATATTAGAATGGATAATACTACTGCTAATAAACATGACACTACTTCAATGCTAGGTATGGGACAATCATATAATATTCAAAGAGAAGGTTTTGGAGCAAATAATTTAACTACAACTCAAGGTATGACAAGTCAGTCTAATCAAGGTATTGTAAGTGGTGCTATGCAAGGAATTTCTCAAGGACTTAATACAATTGCAGGACATCATGGAGGTGGAAATGTTGGTGCAAATTGGAGTGCAAATACACAAGTTAAAAATAATGCTGATGGTTCTTCATATCAAAATGGAACATGGACAAATGTTGGAGCAGATGGAACAGTTACACAATTAAGTGGTGCTATGACATTTGGTAAAAATGGAGAAATTTTGAGTGGTACCGGTATTAAATATACTTCTACAGATAGTTCAGGAAAAACTGTAAGCGGTGAATTTGATTATAATAATGGCGAATTAACTCACTCTAAAATCAGAAATGAAAATGGTACTACAGTTGAAACAACTTACAATGGTGATGGAACATCAACACAAAATGTAACTACATCTAGTGGTTCTAAAGGAACATTCACAATTGATGAAAATGGTAGAGCCAAAGATATTAAAAATGTCGATATGGCTCAAGTTAAGGCAACTGAAGAATATGCTAAACAAAAAGCAGTTGAAAAAGCTACAAGCGGAGTTTTAACAGAAGCATTTAAAAAAGCATTTACTCATTCTGATACAGAAGGTAAAGATACAACGGTTAATGACACTACAGGTTATTCAAAAGACAATACAACAGCAAATGTCGCACAAGTTTCCCCTACTTCAGGACTAAATGCTTTATCTGGACTATTTAAAGGCAAAGGTGGTTTTGGAGGAGCATTAGCTAATGCCACAAATATTGCTACAAAAGCTGTTGGGGTTACATTAACAGATAGTGATTCAATTTCTACAAATAAAAGTGGTCAATTAGTTGTTACAAGTAAAGATGGAAAAACAGATACTTATCAACTCGATGATAGTTCTACAAAACAGCTGCAACAACTATATGCACAAAAAGAGAGTGAAGTTAGTGGCCAAAAATTTTCAACAAATGAACCTATTAGAAATTTATTTAAAGATGAACAGGCTAAAAATACCAATGAGACAGCAGTTGAAACATTAGAAAGAATGGATACTAATATATCAAAAACTGAACAAGATCTAAAAAAAGCAGTTATAGATTCTAATCCAGAGCCAAACTCAACATTTACTAATGGTGTGAAAGATGAAATCAAAAAAGTTGATGAGGCTACTAAAAATGAAGAACAAATTACTACTAATGGAACAAGTGTTACTAATAATCAAAGCCCTGAATATCAACAAGCAAAAAAAGATTTTTTAGACAATTTTTCAAAAGCTAGTAAAGAAACACAAGATGGAGTAAAAGAAGAAGCTGCAATGATGTTAGGAGCAACTGTAGCAGGAATTGTGGGAACTAGATTCGCACCGCAAATTCAAGAAGCTTTTGAGAAGAAGTTTTCTAAAGCTACAGATTTTGAAAAAGCGGTTAATGATATAGAACAAGCTACAAAAAAAGTAGAAACAGCAATAGATACTGGTAAAGGTGGAGCAGGAACCAAAAAAGCTTTTGAAGATTTAGGATTAGGAGAAGCTGCAAATAAAAATGGTTTTGTATTTAACAATGATGGCTCAGTAAATGAAAAAGCAACTGCTTTTAAACAAAATGCATTAAGAGCTGAAGGAAAATTAGAAGAGACTTTTGGACATCGTCCTCAAGCTTCAAAAGGTGTTGAGCAAGTAGGTAGAGAAGAATTTACTAAAAAAATTGATGAAGCAATTACACATTCCAATGATCCAAAAGAAATTAAAGGGCTAAATGCATTAAAACAGGATGTTATCGATGGTAAACCAATTAGTAATAAGAGAATGGCTAACTTTGGTTTTGGAGCAGGTGCACCTGTAAATGAACCAATTAAAGTTGGTTCAACAGTGCAAGCTTTTGATAAGGGACATTCAAATTATGGAACAGTAACTGGATTTAATAAAGATGGAACAGCAAGTGTTTACTTTAAAAATAATGCCACAGGAAATGATGCAACAGTAAAAATTGCTCAAGAAGATTTGAAAAATGTAAAATCAGTTCCTCAAAGCGGAAATTTTGATTTTAATAAAGCTGGTGCAAGCATAGTGGCTTCTAATCCTGAAATTAAAAATCAAGTTCATCCACAAAATTCTGTTCATACTCCATCTAATGTGCATGGAAATACCGATGTACATACTCCAAAAGGCGGTGGCTTTTTTAGTATGGTAGTATCAACAATTGGATTGACAGCTTTTGCAGGAGCTGCTGCTAATGCAGATGAGAATGTAGGGAAATATGTTGAAGCAGGATTGAATTTAGCTAGTGGGGCTAGCTCATTATTAATCCCTACTCCACTAGGACAAGGTTCAGATTTACCACCAGTAAATTCGCCTGAAATGGAAAAATTTACTTCACAATTTAACCAACAAAATATTGATTTAAAGACATTGAATTCAGGCAATCAACAAACATACAATCCAGTAGGTAATATTAAGTATGATCCTGAACAAAAGTTACAGACTTACAACCCTACTCCAAATTATGATCCAGAAAAAATTTTAAAGCAAGAGAGCCAAAGAATTGATAATATTGTTAACAAGAATAAAGAATAGATAGTAAGTAAAGATAGAATTTACATACCATATAATGGTATGTAAATATTGATTTTTCACGCCATTTTAGCTATACTCACTCTATGAAAAAACAAAAATGGATATGGGAGTATGATGAATATCCCAATTTTAAATACAATAAAGAAAAACTAGAACCATTGTTAAGAAATATTGCTTATGAACAAGGAAAACTAAAATCTTTTATGCTTTTGATGGATAAAGAGAGCACAAACTATTCATTAGCACAAACTTTAGAAAATGAGATTATTGCAAGTTGTGAAATAGAGGGTGAGATACTTAATCGCCAAAGTGTTCGTTCCTCCATTAAACAAAAACTTGGACTAGAGTCTCATGAACATTATAAGGCTCTAAGAAAAGAGGATAATTATGTAGATATTCTCATTGATGCTAACACAAACTATGATGAGGATTTAACGTGTGATAAACTCTTTGGTTGGCACCATGCAATGTTTGAAAAAGGGTATAGTGGATTTTCAAAAATAAAAGTGGCCCAGTTTAGAGGCGAAGGTGCTATGCAAGTAGTTTCAGGGGATTATGGAAAAGAGAAAATTCACTATGAAGCACCGCCCTTTTATACTCTTGAAGATGAAATAAATAGTTTTATAAAATGGTTCAATACCACCTCTGCAACACTTGAAAAAGCTGCTATTACTCATCTTTGGTTTGTAATCATACATCCTTTTGATGATGGTAATGGAAGAGTTACAAGAGCACTAACTGATAGAGTGTTATCAAAATTAGAACAATCTACTTTTTCAAAAATCTATACCATGTCAAAGAGTATCTACGAAGATAGAAAAGGTTACTACGAAGCTTTAGATAAAACTACTGGAAGATTTCAAAAAGATGATCCATTGGATATCACTTACTGGATGGAGTGGTTTTTTAAAACCTTACGCCATGCTCTATTAGATGCACAGAAGCAACTTAATTACATCGTAGAAAAAACAAAATTCTGGGATACTCATAGAGAAGATGAGCTAAATTCCAGACAAATAAAAGTATTAAATAGGCTTCTTGATATTGGAAGCGAAAATTTTAAAGGTGATCTTACAAAAGCTAAATACGTAAAAATTGCTAATACCGCTGAAACTAATGCTTCAAGGGATATTGCAGATTTACTTCAAAAAGGGTGCATCAAAAAAGTAGAGGGTACAATAGGAAGAGGCACTAGATATATGATAAATCATAATTAGTAATATACTTATTTAGTGTTTTACTATATGAACCTTTAGTTCATTTGACACGCCATTTTGATTAGCTTATAGTCTTACTCCAAGTTATGATCCAAAATAAATTAAAGCTTGAAAGTCAAAAGGTTGATAAAATTATTGGTAATAATAAAGGCTAAGATTTTATTAATTCATTATATAAAATAAGTAAAATGCAGTGTGTGAGGATTACCCTTTCCTCACTTGGTTCCAAAGGCAGCGCACTGACAATGGATAAGATTTAACTATTAAATTATATTGGTATATTCGTTAAAAGAAGCTTAGATAATATCAAACATCTTTTTAAGTGAATTTTTAACACTATTTATAACTACAGGTGATAAAGGTTTGAAATGATTATTAAACACACGTTTTGTTTCTTTTATATTAATTCGTTCTAAACTTATATGTTTTATACTATCTAAAAGGATGTATGAATCATTTAGAAGAAAGCTGTTATATTTTTTCTCAATCAAAATACTATTCTTACGTTTTGTTGATGATATCGGTACAACTATAACAGTTTTTACATTATTGATATATTTATGATGAATATCACTTAATATCAAAGCCATATGTTCATAACAAAATTCATATTCACCATAATTAAGACCTTTACAACTTTTCATTTCTTCAACAGTAAATGAAGCATTTGTTTTGCGATATTTTAAATGAATGTCTTTAAGTAAATGATCCCCAAAACCAACCATAACAAAGTACCATTTAGCAATTTTATTATCTTCTAAAAAAGTTTGTACCTTTAATATTTTATTTTCAATTTCTTTTTTTTGTATATCAGAATAATTATTTTCTGATTCTTCATATAATTCATTTAATAAACTCATCATAAAACCTAATATAAATTTGCTATTTTATCAACTTTATAATAAGCAATCAAATATTTTTAAATAATAAAAACATATAAGTTTACAGCGACTGCAACTGTTATAAGAAACAGATCAGTTTTCCAGCCCCAGTTGAAATTGATATTAGTATTTGAATAATATTTATTTGTATCATCATTAGTAGTTGTAGAATTTGGATTACCCATTACATCAATTCCATTGTGAGATGGTAAACCGCTCATTGGATTAGTGTCATTAAACATAATTAATTTCCTTAATATATATTGTGTTTTGTAAGTATATAATATTTTTCTACTACTGTCAATAAACTGCCCTATTCTCTTCTTTTTACTTAATGGTGTATTTAAAATTTAAAAAAAAGCTTTTTATTAATACACTATTATCATTATAATAGTGTATAATATAGAAAAATTTGTAAAAAATAGGGGGATTTGATGAAAAATGAGTCGTTTGCACTAGAAATTGAACGATTTTTCGACTATTTCGTAAATGAGCTAAAACTCACAAATAAATCAAAATACACTATCATCTCCTATAATACTACAATAAAAAGTTTCATAGAGTTCATAAGACAATATGAAAAATCTGTTTCGTTTGAGAATCTAAAAAAAATTGACATTATGAATTTTCTTGAATACAAAAATATGGTTTTAGAAAAACAAAGTGAGCTTGAGATGAGTTCTAAAAAACTTTACATCACTCATTTAAAAACATTCTTTACATTTATCAATGAAAATCTTGATACTGATATTAAGCTCTCTACTATTTTTAAGATCAATATAAAAGTTCCAAAAAGGACTCCAAAGGGTGTTGAAAATAAAGATGTTCAAATTTTGGAAGAGTATCTTGCCAATATTCAACTCAACAATTTTTTAAATATTAGAGCTTCATTAATTTTGAAAATTCTCCTATATTCAGGGGCTAGAAGAGGGGAACTTGAAGTATTGAAAACCAAAAACTTTGTTGCAGACGGAGAACTTTATATAATTTATACTATAGGAAAAGGGGATAAAGAAAGAACTTTATATATACCAAAAAAATATATTCAGAAAGAAATTTCTTATTATATAAGTAATGATATAGAGTTTATTGCAACAACAAAGTCTGGTAAAGTGATGGATGGTTCACAAATATATAGATTTTTAAATAATACCTACAAAAAAATCGGTATTAAATATAGTGGTGCTCATATTTTAAGACACACATTTGCAAAATCAATGATTGCAAAAGATGTAAACATTGTGACTGTAAAAGAGTTACTTGGACATGCAAGTATTCAAACAACAATGATCTATACTAATCCAAATCAACGAGAGGTTCAAAAAGCATATTTAGATACTATAAAATAAGTACTATTACACTTTATTAGTGTATAAATACTTATTTTATAGTTTATTTAACTGCGTCTTTTAAAGCTTTACCAACTTTAAATTTTGCAACTTTTGTTGCGGGAACTTTAACTTCTGCTCCAGTTGCTGGAACTCTTGCTGTTCTTTCAGCTCTTGTAGATGTTGAAAATGTACCAAATCCTATGAAGCTAACACTATCACCTTTTGAAAGTGTTTCAGTAATTGTTTCAAGTACAGCATCTAATGCAGCTTTTGAATCTTTTTTAGTAAGTCCAGATTTTTCAGCTACGATATCAATGAAATCATTTTTGTTCATATTTTATATCTCCATTCTAATTTGTGAGTAGATTTTATCAAAATTTTGATATGTTTTACCACAATTAGCTATTTTGATTAATCTTTGTAATCATTTTATATAGTACTTTAACAAATAAATTCGCTTCTTCAATATTATTGAATATTTCAATCTCTACTCTATCAGGAACAATAACACAGGAAGGTTCTATCCCACAAATCATATCAACTGAATATTTAGCAAAGATAACAGATGTTTGCCCTTCTACAATATAGGTATCACTATCTATTTCATTTACTGATATAGTTATGATTTTATCCATATTGACAAGTTTATCATCAATTGATAGATAATTATTTGCTAAAGAAACTGAATGCTCTTGATTCAATTTCTTATATTTATCTGTAATTATATAGTTTTCAGTCATTTAACCGTCACACACTAAAGATTTTATTCTCATCAGTAGCTAAACCGATTACTACAGTATCATTTACACTTATAACAACTAGAATTTTTCCACTAAAATCGTGTGATGTAACAAGTGCACCTTCATCTACAGAAAACCTTGAACCTTTATTTATACATTTTTCCGCAAGTATTTTTTTTCTTCTATGTGAAATGCTATTCATCATTAGATCAAGCTCTAAATGTTCTAAGTTATCATAAGATAACTCGTTCAAGAGGTTGTGTAAAGTTGTATTTTCATATTTTATTGATGTTTTCAAAGTATCGCCTTTATTATTAATATATTTTAATAACTTCGATAGCCTTTTTTTAGTTTAGATGAGACTATGAGGTTATACCTATTTTTGAGTTCTTCAAAAGACTTAAATTCCAAAAAATATTTTCTAGTGAATGTAGTATTCTGGAATGAGCCATAGTATATTATTAACAAGAAGTCGCCAAATAGGGACTTCTGGACTTCTAATTTATAATATCTATGTCTTTGTTTTACTTGTCTTTTTAGTTGTATCCTCATCTACTTTTGGTTCCTCAGTTTTAGGCTCATCAGGTTTTACTGTTTGATCTACTTCATCTTCTTTAGTTTGAGTTTGTTTTTGATATAGATATCCCTTTTGTCTTGCTTCATCAATAATATCTTCAAAGAGCTGCGTAAGCTCATCAATCTTTGAAGAAAAGTATTTATGATCTTCAAGAGTTTTTACAGTTCTATCAATATCAGTTCTAAAACCACCAACGGTATCAAAACCTCTAATTCGTCTATTCATTGAATTCATCATAGTATCAACAATTGTTGCTATGTTCATCAATCTAATAGTTGTTTGAGAGTTTGTAAATACTGTAGCAATTTGCATATCAGGCATTTTATTCATTTTAATGACTGCGTTATACAAATTGTTTACGAATACCTCATTGGTATTGGTGCAGGTAATATCTTGTTTTTCAAGATATTTTAGTTTATCTGCAAGAGAGAGATTTTTTCTTTTTTGTTGTTTTTCTGCCATATTTATCCTTTTAAAGTATTTATGGCATTATAATATTTATATTGTATTTTGTGATTATTTTGAATTTCTACTTATCTACACAATCAACACCGTATTCTTGAGGGTTAATAGACAATCCATTTTTAATCTCATCATACATAAATGGTGATACTTCAGCTAAAATTCCCTCGCTTTGCTCATCTACAATACCATTCACGACATCAAATGCTAATAATACTTTATTATCTTCATCTGTTCTCACGGTTGTATTTGTTTGTTTTATAAAAATTTCGTCCATTGTTAACTCCTAATATTTGTAATGTGATTTTATAGTATATATTGTATTTTGTCAATATATAATGAAATAAGTTCCCTTGCTCTGCAATGTTCTAAAGTTGCCTATTATTTGAAGATTGTGATATATAGATTTCGTGAAATAGTTAAAAATACGAAATATAGTTAATATTTGATAGGAAGATTTCGTATTTATAGTTCAAAAACATTAGGAATATCTACTTGCTTATTTGTAGTAATTTTTGAAGATGATTTTTGTATCTTCTGTTGTTGTAATTAAAAAAATAGATATGCTCTAGAATTGTATATTCTCATATATTTTTAATAAATTATACACCTATCGTGTATATTATTCTTCGAGTTCAAGCCACCAACCTATTTCACTTTTATACTTACTTGCTGTTTCCCAAAACCACTTCTCTTGAGCTTCCCAATCCCAATTTCCACTTCCATCATCAAACATCTTTTCAAACTCATAGATAGATTTTACCCCTTCATGTATAGCTACTATAACATATCGAGCACCTATATTGTCATCTGGGTTTGATTTTAAAAGTCTATTGAAAATCACAAGGGCATTTTTCTTATCACTATTGAGCCATAAAAGTGCAGCAAAATTAAACATCACTCTAATGATGTGTCTATTTTCAGTGAATCCCCAAGGTAAGCTATCTGGGAATTTACCATTTTTATTAAGGACTAAATTCATAGCTCTTTCATACCCTTTTTGCATCAGGTTATAAGCTTTTGTCCCTTTACCGCTATTTAGATAATACTCATGAAGCACTGTATAGGTATCATAGAAATCTGGGTCAAGTTTGATGAGTTTTACTAGTATCTTTTCACTTTTTTTATAATCATCAGCCTCAGGACTCTCAAGAAACTCATAATACTCCTCACTCACTTCAAATCTATCAATATCTACAAACTCATAATGTTCTTTGAGATCATCTGGAAATATAGCACTTCTATTGACTATACAATCCACATCGAATACTTTTGAATTGATAGCTTGTGGCTTTACACCAAAGTAATCAGCCAACTGTTTTGTAGTGATTCCACCTCTTCCATTTAATTTATGCTCTCTTAGGTAACTAAATATAATGGCACCCGATATAAGCTCTGGTTTTACTGCATTTTCTATTATGCTTGAGCCAGAGTTTACTAATTTTTTAAATCGCTCTAATGGCTCTTGATTATTTTTGAGTTTCTCGAAACAAAACTTTTTTATTTGGTGTTTTATTAGGTCGTGGTTAGTCATTATTATTAGTCAATTTCCATATGTTTATCAATAAGCCTAAAGTAACCTTTTATCATCATTGGATTTCTTATTGCAATTTGAACATGTGTTTTTTCATGAAAGCCAGCTCCTTTATAAAGCTCTTCTCCTTCTACAAACATTCCTCTTACAGAATCAAATTGTTGCTCATCAGTATTTGTAGCATGCAGAAATTCAATTACTGCTCTATCTAATGGCCTTAAAAGTTTATCGTGATCACCTGAATAAGCTTCTTTATTTTTAGGCATCTCTGCACCTGTTTCTATCGCAAACTTTTCAAACCTAAAATAAGCATCCTTCAGTAACTTTTTATAGTGATTTTCTGAAAGATTTAAGCAATGTCCTAAGTCAAGAACCGCTCCAACAACTGTTGGGTTAGGATATTTATCTGGATTTCTTAATTTAGCTTCATTTACATATTCCCATGCTCTTATAGGATCATTTTCCCAAAAATACATGCCATTTCCTAGCCAGTCATAATGATTTTTACTTTGCTTAAAAGTAGGTTTTTCAGATAGTAAAGATTTGGCTGTTATTTCATCACAACCATGAAAACCCAAAACTAATTTCGGATTATTTGTATATAATTCAAATGAATTTGAGTTCAAATTATTTAAAAGATGCAGTCAGCTTCATGTTTGTATCATAGATACCACTAGCTATTAAAGCTTTTTTTATTGATTCATTATCCATTGCTGTAAGATGGTTCTTAATAATTACTACATCATCAGCTTTAGAACTTCTTAAAAACCTACTGTGCTTAGGAGTTCTCGTAATTATTTTAGATGTTTTTCTCATTGTTACACCTCATTTAAATTATGATTTATTATATCTAATTAATCTATAAAGTTAGTTTACTTATTGTTGATTTGGAATCTTTTAAATCTTTCCAAAAAGACTTAAAAAACCCCAATAAGGGGAAAACTGATTAACAGTTTTTAAAAATCAAATAAAGTAGTTTGTATCGGATCAATATTTTTTCTAGTAAGCTCATAGGCTAACCTAAAAATCTCATCACCTTTGATACTAAATACGATAACTTCTTTATCATTATAGTCGCTTCGTTTTAGCTCATCGATACTTCTACCTGCGAGTTCTCTTGCATAAATATTTTGTTTAATTGTAAGTTCCGGCAACTTCCCATCTCTATTAATAGAAGACGAAAAACCATCAATACAATATCCACTAGAGCCACCATTGGAATCTAAGTCATTGCTTTTCATAAAGCTCATAAAGTCAGCTTTTAAATGCTTCCAATTTTTACATGTTCTAATCTTTTGAAATAAATTATATTCCTCTTTTTTATACCAAAGCATCGATTGTAATGTTTCAACAACTTTGCTTTTAAGGATATCTTCATCACTCATCATATCTTTATATGGTATATTAAAAAAATCTCTAAGCCACTCTATGAACTCTAAATCATAAAGTTCATAAGAGGGTAAGTCATTTTCTTCATACCAATGATGTCCATGTGAATTAATTTTTCTACCATCAAACCAAAACCTATAATCGGTTTTTTCTTCAATAATCCAATGACTATAGGACAAATCTACAGATACATATCTATCTCTATGGTATGGAACTAAATAGAGTCTGACTAAATTTTTTACCCTTGAAATGATTTCATAATCACTTAAAGCTCCATCTCTAGTCAATAGCGATAGGTAAAATTTTGATGTTATCTCCATCTTTTCCCCCGCTTCACACCGTGCGTGCGACTTTCATCGCACACGGCGTTCCATCGAACTTATTTAACTTTCAAACATTTAAACTTTTATAATTCTAATCACCCTTAGAAACAGATTTCCTGCATATTTGCTTGTTTTCTCAACCTATTAACTTTTTCAAGTTCTTTTGTTGATAGTCCAAGTTTTCTGACATATTCCGCAATGATCTCATCTTTAGTTAAATGCAATAACCTATGAATATTCTCCTCTATAAGTACAAGATTTTTATATTCATCTGTTCCACCTAAAGCACGAGGCTTTTTGTGGTGACAGTGCATTTCAGTTATATTGAGTGGTTTTCCTGTTACATAGCATTTTCCATATTGTCCTACAAAGAGCGATACACGATTATCATTATATTCAGCAGATTGTCCTTGAATAGGGTTTTCTACTAAATATTTTAAGTCACTTGTACTAATTGCTTTTTGGTTCTGATGGATTTCTTCTCTATCTTTTGAAACATATATGGACTTTTGACTAAAGTTCATCTGTTTTTGATGTTGAATATATCCTATGGGTAGCATTGGGGTTTCATATAGAAACCTTAATTGCTTACTATCTCCGTAACTTTTCTCCATATATTTTGGGATTTTGTCATTTGCATTCTTCTTGCGAAGAGGTAATCTATTTTTCAGAGTTGCACGAGTAATAAAGGCGATTTTGCTAAAATCTAAGTTGCAGTGTGTAGCACAATTATAATAATTGTGTACCCCTAAAATATAAGAGTTATAAGCATTTACGGCTTTACTACCTTTATTATCTTTTGGTTTCTGCATTTTCTTAGCGTATTCTCTAACTGTAGCAACCATCTGCTGATAGGCTTTGTTTCCTATTTGAGATTGAACTACAAATTTATCTCTATTATTTTTGTCTTTTTTCTTTTTGGTAACTTTTAACTTTATGCCTAAGAAATTTGAATAATTCTTCCGAAGATTAACTATTTTTGACTTTTCAGGGCTTATTTCAAGTTTGAGTCTCTTTTTTAACCACTTCTTAGTAGCTTCAAAGATTTTAACTGCATCAGTATGGTTTCTACAGAATAGCTTAAAGTCGTCTGCATAGCGTACTATGTAAACTTCTTTAAGTTTGGTTCTTTTCAAGGCTCTGATTTTATTATCATTATACAATAAACCACTAGCTTTCACTTGTGGTATATATTGGTACCTTGTTATCATCTCTTCCCATTGGGATTTAATCCAATGGTCATACTCATTAAGTGCGATATTTGCAAGTAATGGTGAGATGATACCTCCTTGCGGAGTGCCTTTTGTTGGAATTCCAATTCCCTCTATTTCTGCTTTTAGGAGTTTTGAGATTATGGCTATAAGTGTTTTATCTCTTATTCCTAATGACCATATTTGTTTTAACAGTTTCCCGTGGTCGATGTTATCAAAGAACCCTTTTATATCAACATCTACTACATAATGTAGGTTTGCCTTTTGTGCAAGGTGGTAAGCTCTAGCAATAGCATGTTTTGTACTCCTAAGAGGTCTAAAACCATAACTATGTTTGTAAAATTTTGCTTCACAAATTGGTTCCATTACTTGTAATATACATTGTTGGACTAACCTATCACTAATGGTAGGTATTCCTAAAGGTCTTGTTTTTCCATTTGGCTTTGGGATTTTAACTCTTCTTACCTTTTGAGGTTGAAAATTTTGCAACTTATTTCTAACAAGCATTACAAGGTCTTTGGTTTCAAGTTTAGCAAGATTTGCTATTGTTTTACCATCAGTTCCTTTTGTGTTACTTCCTGTGTTCTTTTTGATGTTTCGATATGCTAGTAAAATGTTTGCTTCACTAACGATTTTATCCATTAGATTTTTGAAGATATAGCCATTTTGACTCTTTGCATATAGGTTATCTTGAACTTTTTGAAAGTCGTAATACTCATTATTTCTCAATTTTTGTCTCTTTGGGTTCTTAGTCTTACTCAAAGTTGGCTCCTTTATATTGGTTTTGCCTCTTTTAGTCTTACTCGAACCTTTGAATTTTAGTTTTAATGTTTTGTGTATTAAATACTTCCGACTAAAGCCCTTTGCTCCACTTCCATTACAGAAGCTTCATCACTCGTGGCTTCACTATCACTTAGATTAAGAGATTTTAATATCTTGCGAATTTATATATCTCAATACTTCATAACTCGTTAAAGCTCCATATTCTAAGCTTTCCTTGTTCCGATTATTTTATCTTTACATATAACATTAGGTGTCATCCTTTAGTCCTGTAAGCTTGATAGTGCCTGTAACACTATATGGTTTTTCATAAATGGAATTTTTACTCAACCACACTTACCTCGCCATTGGCGATAAATACATTTCTGTATTTCATATATTTAGAACCTTACATTCGGAGATTCGTCAGTATCTTTTAATACATTCTCACCATAGTTATTTTATAGACTCCCGACCTATCAACACTCGACCACCTCTGGTTCGCATTTCCACAGCTTGACCTGTTTGGGTGTCTCTCAGCCGACTTCAACGGGCTTATAACCGCAATTATTTAACGATAATTACCGCTATCCGTAGTATCAGAGAAAGCGTTTCAGGGCGTTACTCCATCATTCCACTTTTCAAATAATCAGTTTGCTAACTGTTTAAAGACTGTTAGCAGAGTATCTTTTAAATACTCAACAAGTCGCACTCCATTTATATTCATCATCCCACCAAAAATCATCAAATCTTCCATGACCTTTTTCACTTGTAGTACCCCTTATAATGGCATCTTTTACAAGCTTAATCATCTCCTTATTTGTTTTTGGTAAATGCTCTCTGTAGTCAATATCTTGATAAGTTCCATAGGTATGGCCATTTAATGGACACAACTCAAAGAAACTAAATTTTTCTAATTGTTTTCTTTTGTATTTTTTCTCTTCAGCCCAGTATTTTGTCCAACTTTTTTCTTCACCAGATTCAGGTCTAACTGGAGGTTTATCCTCAGTTTTTTCATCTCCAAATAAAGATAATTGAGCACTTTTCTTTTGCTTATCAAAATACAAAAGTTTATCTTTCCATTCTAGTATTTGTGTACATACATGCTCTAGCAATTTCTCATGTCCACTGCTATACATCCCACTTGCATAAGCAATTTTAACCTGCAACCACACTTCATAATCAATAATGGTGTCTCTTTTTTTAACTTGATTTTTTAAAGTGAGAACTCTATATTTTTCTAAATCTTCAAGTTCTACAAAATCAAAATAATCTCTTAGTTGGTCTAATTGCTTGATAGAAGAACTTTTTTTAGCTTTTGGAATTACACAACAGCTCATTTGTGTTCTCCTTTTATCTCTTGTTTTGTCTTACCATCAATAAAACCAATTTCAATAACTCTTTCTTTGAAAAATGCCTTTTGTGCATCTTCAATACTATACTTATATGAAGTTGCTCTAGTTTGTGTTATTCTAGCCATGATACAACTCCTTAGAAGTAATATCTAATTCATTAAGCTTTACCATAAACTCTAAAGAGTCTTGATTGGCTAGTGCAAGTTCATATATTTCATCATAACTTGTACATTTATCAAAATGTATCTCTTCACCTCTACTACTGCATACTCCCTTATACACTTTTTTACTGTATGTTAGTGTATATTCTTCAGCAATTCTTTTATCAAATAAAACAGTGATATTTCTGACTTCATCTCCGAAAACAACCACCTCTTGAACAACAAAAAGTTTTTGAATTGGGTTCAAAAGAATTGTTTTATATTCAAAACCGAAGTCTCTCATACTTCCTTTTTCACTATTACCTGATATTAAACGCTTTGCTAAAGTTTTTGGAGTAAATCCATTGATTTTATAATTTGGATATTTTGTAGCAACATCATTTGCTACTTTCACAGTAGATAAAAATTTATATTCTTTTGCAGACATATTTTCTCCTTAATATGTAATATTAAAGAGGTAGAAGTACCCTCATAAAGGGGTATTGCTACCCCTTTGTATGGGTTAATTAATATTTCCAGCTAATATTTGTTACTTCTATTGAGTAACCTTTTTTTACCGTTTTTACATCAAACTCAAAACCAAAATCTCTAAGACTTTTTAGAACATTTTGAATATCTCTATATACTCCCTCAATTACTCTCAATGTATCATATTTAACTTGTTGAGAAAAATAAAATGCATTTTGAGAGAGATTAGTTTGTACATTTATTGAAGATCTCCAAGAGTTTTCAAAAGCTTTTTGTGAAAGATGATGTAAAAAATAGAACCTAAAATCATTTGCAATCTTATATAGTTCAAATTCTGATGTTAAATTATCCATTTTACACCTCGTCAAATACATTGATTGGTAACTCACTTATCATGACACCAAATTCAAACCTGTCACTAATCAATTGATTAGCACCGTTTTCGTAAATATCAGCATTGAAACCAGGATAAAGTTTTTCAAAGCCAAGCTTCATCTCATTAAGAGCTTTTTCGTATGTATCAAACATTCCAAAAACAACTTTGCTTGAATCACTAAACCAAACATCAAACTGTTCTACCACATAAATATTTTTTGGTAATATAGACTCCACAAGACGAACTAAATCATCATATTTTGATTGCATTAGTCCTCTAATATCTCGTGCATTATCTAATTCAAACTCTTGACACACTTGAAAGTTATCTGGAAACTCTAATGTAGAGTTTTTCATAAAACTATCCCAATCATTATCTTCAAATGGTCTTTCACAAAAAATATCATCCATAATATGCTCTTTAATTTTCTTTTCCATCTTTTACACCTTGTAGTATTTTCATCATATTTGATTCTAAACATAACCCATCAAAACATCTAGGGATTACAGCCGTTTGATCCTCTAACTTTGTTCTTTTATTAACTCTCATAAAATTGAATTTTTTATCAGTAAGATTCAAAGAATCTCGTAATGATGCAAATTCAATCAAAAGCTCTTTGACACAATTTATGTCATCAATTGAGTCACTTTTTGCATAGGTCCAATATGTTGGTCTATCAAAAATTCCGAATTTAGTTAGTATTTCTTTTGCAGTAATATGTGGATTTTCATCGAGATGCCTTTGAATAGTTTTAACAGCACCATTAGCTATTCCAACACCTAGCAACTCTTTAGCAGTAATTGCAGGATTTTTCTCAAAAGCACTCAATAATCTTTCACTATCTGAAGATATTGCAAAGTCAAGACAATACATACCTTGATTGTCTTGATAAATCCTCTCTTTTCTGTAATATGCGATGTTGTAGTAATAATCAGACGGGAATAATATGCCTAAATCAATGAATTTTTTCATTTTTATTAGAAGCTCATCGAGATTATCACAATCTTGAGTTTCTTCATTATTCTTATAAGCACCAGTGCTACTTGTTTCATGAATATTTTGGTCAAATTCAAATAAATTAGGTTGTCTAGCACTCATCTAACATCCTTATTTCTATTGCCTACCCATCCTGTTATCAGATGAATAGTATTGTGCTCATCAACCGAATACACAATAGTTGAACGACCTATATCGAACTCTATCTCCTTGTCTTTTTCAATCTGTTCCAAATTATCTTTGACATATAAATATGCAGGTACTAATACTGAAAGCTCAAAAGCTCTTCTAATTAGCTGCATAATAAAGTGCCAAGTGGGAACTATTTTAAATAAAGGAGGGTTTGTCGTGATTTTAATTCTATCTTTATCCATTGCAATTCCCCCAAATTTGCGTACCTTTTGGAAGTCGTGAAACTCCCAAAAATTTACGAGCAGAGTCTTTAACTTCTTGTAAACTTTTACAATCAAAAAACTCTGTTGCATACACATCACCAGGAAAATGAACGAACCATTTTTTTACTTTATTAGACTTCATATCACACCTCATTCAAAATCTAACATTAGATATTTTGCTTCATGTGCATCAAGTAAAGAAAGTAATGCATTTTTTAATGCCAAAAGCGTATTAGATTGCATTGAATTATCTTCATTCTCAATCAAAGATACTGTTTCATAAGTGAATATCCAAGCATGTATATATGCAGGATCATTTGGCACAAAATCAGCTAATTGGTCTAGCTCTTTTAGAAGCAATGGGTGTAATTGATTTACATTCAAAGAAACTATTTTAGTAGTGTTGTTGAGTTGACTAATATTTACATCTTCTTTGAAAAGAATTTTGTAGGGATTTGTATTATTTATCATTTTTTATCTCCATATATTTTTCTGGAGTGATATAACACAAACCCTACATAGGAGAATGTGTTAATCACTCCCCTATTTTGGGTATTAAATTAAATTTGTGAGGCCAATGCTAGTGTATATGCTAAACCATTTGCATTGACACTCCTATTCGTATTTAACAAATTGTCCATGAGTTAAATTTAATCCATAAACAACTGTTTTGTAAGAATCAACAATTTTAACTTTGTCGATATTTCCTTTTTCATCACTTTGCTCAACCGAACTCTTTACCTTTGTACTAGTGCCTTTTAAAATTACAAGATCACCATTGTTTAAAGTAACCTCTTTATTCAAAGCACCACTAGCAATTAAAATTGCTGCTTGACCTTCATTTGGATGTTCTATGGATGAATTTAGTAAATTTGCACGTCTAAGCTCATCAAAAAATATCTTTTTGAGTTTAGATTTTGCTAAGTGCTCATCTACTTTCCATCTTGGAATCTCAATCTCTTTAAACATTTGTGGTTCACCACCTGTTTTAATAGTGATCTTTTCAAAATCAATATCATCATCGATGTTTAAAGGGTTCTCAAATAAACTAAGAAACTTAGGTATTGGGGAACGGAAGTTTGGCAACTGTTGATGTAACACGATAAAAAATTGTCCAAACTTTTTGTAATCTTCATTGTTTGGATCATAGAATGAAATAATTGGCTTATATCCTTGTAATTGTAGTTTTTTAGCCATCTCCTCATCAGCAGATGAAGGATTAATAACTAACAATAAAACTCCGCCAATAGCTGTTGTAAGTCCCCATCTTTCGATGAATTCAATTTCAAGTCTATTTCCCATTGCATCTAAATCATATGGAGGATTTAAAAAATTAATTCCGACCCAATGATTTGATTTTCTAACACCACTTAGAGCATTTGCATTTAATACCTTGTCAATTTTCCTATCAAAAGCATTTTTAGCACGATTTTCATCAAGCTCAACTGCAAATGTTCTACATTTATACTCTTTGCCTATAAACTCTATAGCTTCTCCCTCACCTGCACAACAATCTAGTGCATAAACAGTTTTCGCTTCAGGTAAAAGCAGAGTTTTATCAATTACTTTTTGAATGGTTTTTATATCTGTTGGATAAAACCCCATTTTTGTTTCACAAGCTAATCTAGCCATTATTTGTTCCTTTGTAGATTGCAACACACATAAATATCCCTTTAAAAATGATGATTTATGAGATTACAATGATTAATTAGATTTTTTTGAAATGGAAGAATTTACATAACACCAAACCCATATAGGGAAAATGTAAAATCTCCCATATATACTTTTAAGTGGTGTTTTAATTTATTGAAAAGAAAATATTTTAAATCCTAAATCTTTAGGATTTAAAGCTTATTCATACTGTAGATCTAGTACTACTTTGATGGCATCTTTTAGTTTTAAATAAGTACCATCATCAATATGGCCAATCTTTTTTAATATTCTATCGTGTGAAACAGAACGAATATGCATAGGATCAGCTGTTGAATCTTTTGATAGTCCTGTATTCTTCGTTGGTTCAATTTTAACGAGCCAACTTTTGTTATGATGCTCTTTGTAACCAATTAAGGGTACAACTATTTTTAAAGGTAAAACACCAACATCATCATTACTGACAATAATACAAGGTCTTGCTTTATTTATTTCAGCACCTTTTGTAGGATTGAGATCAACTAAATAGATATCTTTAGTATTCAACTATATCCTCCTCAAAATTACAAAGCTCTATCATCTCAGGATTTGTTTTATATTCCTCTACCATTTGCGAAGCTTCAAGTCTTAATTTTTCTCTATTTTTTTGCTTTACATATTCTTGTATGGCAGTTTGATAGATACTATTCATTGAGATTTTCATCTCATCTTTGAGTTTTGCTACCTCTTCTTTTATTTGAGTAGGCAGAGTGATGGTTACTTTTTCTTGTTGAGCTAATACCATTTTATACTCCTATTGTTTTCTTATGGTATATTTTACCATCTTTTTTAACATATTGTCAATCACGCTACCTCCTGCTCTAGTAAATCAAATAAAGAGAGTTGTTTTTTAGGTACTGCTGTAGTATTTGAAGAAGTAGATATGCTTGAGCTATGCTCCACTAGTTTATCTTCTATCTTTTGAGCTTGAATTTCCAACTCTTTTGCTTTTCTTCGAGCTTCTTCTTGTTCTTCTTGAAGTCTTAATACCTCTTCATCTTTAGAGAATTTGTCATAAGCTTTAATAGCCAGTTTGATTTCATATCTCCAAGTTTCAAGGTACTTATAAAAAGCATCTTTGATAGCTTTATCTAAATCAGCATAATCTCCATATCCACCGTAATTTCTATTGTTGATAATGGTGTCATAAAATGCACCTAAACCATTTCTTGTTCCATTAAGCTCTTCATATATCTGATAAAAAGCTTGTTTTGCAGATAAACTATCTTTGCCTTCATGCTTTAAACCACCCACATAGAATCCATCATATTCTGTTGGTTCTTTTTCATATCCATTAGCAATTTTGTGAAATCTTGCAGCTGTCCCAAAATACTCACCATAGAACCCATTAATATTGTAATGAGCAATAAAGCCACAATGTAAGTGACAATGTTCGTAAATATCTTTTTTGAAACTTGTTGGTTTGAAGTGGTTATTTAAAAATGAAACAAAGTTTTTGTAGATTTTAGACTTTTGAGTAGAGGTCATAAATTTTACATCCTCAAACTCAAAATTCTCAACTTTTAACTTGAAATTTTGAACTTTTAAAAAGTTTCTTGCATCCATAATAAGCCCCCTAAAGACTAATTTTTTCTAAAAAAATAGGCAATAGGAATCCTTTTAATGGAGTCCTATAACCTAAAAGGTTGAACTCCATTAAAGGAGAAAAACTAATTTATAAACGAATCAATTTTTATACTGCTGAATTATTCATTTTAGACGCTCCATCTCCTCTTTAGTGAGAATTTTCCCACTTTGAGTAATGTATCTATCTTCAAAATAAAGATCTTGCTCAAACCCAACGACAATTCCACCTTTTGTACCAATTGCAGGAACTTTTACCCCTATTTCAAGATAGTAAGGGATATTGATATACCCCCACTCCGAACACTCAGGAGCAGACAAATTCTCAACATACCCAAAACATTGAGTATGCATGCTTTCAAATTCATCTTCATAACTTCCTTTATCTGCTTCAACTACATATAAATTGAAGTTCGGTCCAAATAGTTTTAAACCAACAGGTTTTATATCTACACCATCAAGCTCATAAGTCTTAGGCATCTTATCTAGTGTGTCAAAGATTCTTTTGACTTGAATTTGCGTTAAATACGGAGATTTAGGTAATGGTGCTTTTGGCTTTAGAGGAACTGCATCAGGACTAATTAGAGAATTTTCTTTACAAACTTCTAAAATCATCTCTTGAATATCGTTGTATTCATCTTCTAATATAGTAAGGTCTATTTTTACAGCTTCAATATTAAATGTTTGAAGTGCTATTATTTTTGACCTATCTTGTAATTTTTCATATATTTTGTGAGTAAGATGCTTAGGATAAGGTAGCGGTTGACTTTTTTCAAGCCAACTTGCAAATGAAAGCAACAGCTCCTCTTTACTCCTTCCAATAAGTATATTGAAACCAACATCACTGATAGAAGGTGAATAATATAAAATAGCATGTGCTACTCCATCATCAAGGGAAACCATTTTTCTTTTATTACCAGCTTTATTTATATCAAAAAAGCCAAATGAAGCATCAACTGCATGATCATTCATTCTAACACGACCTTGCATAAGTACCGAAGTGATTGATTTCACCATGTACTCTTGCCCTACACACTCCAAATAAACTAGTGTTCCACCATCTTTGATATAAGATTCCATATCAGCAACAGCACCGTTGTATCTAATTTTAGGCACATATTTTTCATGAGCTTCGATTAAGTGCTCTATCTCACCAATAGGTCTTACATCATAACTTCTTGAAGGATTTTCCACACATAAAGTATCTTTGTGTTTCCAATTCTCAACTACTTTCCACCAAAGTCCTTCTATTAAGACTTTATCACTTAATTTATATTGCGACATCTATTTTCTCCATGTAATTTATTGATAACCACAAAAGAGAAAACGGGCATATAGCCACTATTAATCTCTTAATGTGGCTATCTTTGCCGATTATTTAAAACAATTTTCTAAAAAAGACTTAGTTGTATCCCACCTTTTAAATCTTCAGGAGGAACATAACCTACAAGATCTGCTGAATTAACTTCAACTTTTTTCTTGTTTTTACCTTTGCCTGAATAATAGAAGAAAGTATTTGAAGTAAGCTCTTCATCAAAATCAAATAATGAATCAGCAATAACAGCTTTTTCTGATTTATGAGAATTAACAAACTCTTTTATCAAGTTTGCTAGTGCTTCAATATCCTCTTTACTTTCATCTATAAACTCTTCAAATTTTAAAATTGGCATTAAGATTTTTGAATTAGAAATAGGCTCAAAAGGAGCTTTCCCTATTTTAACCCTATATATCTCAATACCATTTACAATGCAGTAATTACTACTTACTGTATTAATACTGTAAGAAAGACCATCAACCAACCCATTGTTATATTCATCACATCTTTCAAAACAATGACTTCCACCGGCATACGACCATGATGTTTGCTCTTTTCCTTTATCATCAATGTACTTGTTTTGTTTTCCATACAAATTTCCATTGTGATAAATCTCTAAAAGCTCTTTAGCCATATTTTTATACATCTGCCAATCTCTATCATCTTTGCTAAATGCTACTGTTTTAACCGATTCAAAATCTTTGAATAAATCTTCAACGATTTTTGGTTCACTATTAGGTTTTGGAAGCTCTTTATAAAGCTCCATCTGTTCCTTGTACCAAAGTTCAAAGTTATCCCAATCTCTATCATTACCGAAGTTCTTAATAGAGTTCATCTGTATATCTTTAGATGCAGATTCACCTTTTAAAATAGCTTTTGCGAGAGCTAACTGTATATTGTCATCCTCATCAGCCATACTTGATAAATCATCATCACCTGATAATCTACCCTCAAGTGAATTTGCAGCAGCCACTTTTGCACCAATAAGTTCCAAAGCTTTATGCTGAGGAGTATTTTCATAGGCCATAAACATTACTTTAACATCATCTCTTTGACCTATTCTCCAACTTCTACGACTTGCTTGTTTGAGTGTAAACACATTATAAGTAGTCTCGTAAAATATAATTGTGGGAAACTGCAACAAATCAAGACCTGTTTTTACAAGTTCTGGATTACACACCAAAACATCGCTAGGATTTTTTTCAATCCATGCTTGTCTTTTCTTTGCTGCAATAGTAGGTGAAAGAAATTTTGTGGAATATTGAGGAAGCTCTTTAGTTAACATATCTGTTATGTCATCCCCTACTCCTTTATTAGAGAAGTGAACATACACAAGGCATCTTCTACCATTTTTTAACTCTGATTTGACAATCTCAAGAAGTCTCTTCTCTTTGTTAGTGTAGCCATAATCTTCTCTTGTAAATTCAGGCTCATAGAATATCTCATTTTGTGCAGAGTGGATTTGAAAAGGCATATCAGGTACTGCAATAGCATCTGTTGCTAAGTTCCCTAAAAACCTTTTGTCTTTTCTAATTCTTGATGAAATTTCTCCAAGGTATGCCACATATGGTTTTCTTAGATTTTCATCCATTTCAACTAATTCGATGCTCTCATCATAATCAGGTAAACCTAAACCACCATCCATCTTAATTTCATCAAGCCTAAGGAATATTGTCATATCCAATAGAACCGATAATAAATAAGGGGAAATTTTAGGTTTTTCCTTTAATGAAATCTGTTTACCCATTTTTGTTACTACACCCTCGTGTGTAACCTCTTTTGCTTCTACTATTTGTTCATGTGCTCCGTATGTTTCTACAAACAATTTAACCTGATTGTAGTCATAACCTAATCTTTTTTTCATCAAATTAGGATTTAATCTATACAAGATATAGAATAAACTTGAAGCATAACCATTTAGGAGAGTACCAGTCAGTCCAACGATTTTTTTACTCATTGAAGCAAGTTGTGCTAAAGCATTTCCTTGACCGGTATTACCCCCTTTATACTCATGAATCTCATCGACTATCAATAGATCAATAGCACCTTTTGTCCAAGTTCTTTTTACATACTCTGCAATACTAATTCTAGTTTGCATATTAGGACTAACCGTTCTATCTACACTTCTTAAAACAGCTCCACATTCGCACTTATAAGGGATAGTAGAAGTATCTATAAACTCACTATTACCCTCTTCCAAAACACTATAACAATCAGGACAACGAGCAACTTTAACAAGTTGTTTAACCATTAAAGACTCGCCATCAAGCATTTTTTCTTTAATAATTTGCTTGAATGAGATTTTAATAGCAGGTTGTTTTGGATAGCCAAGTTTTGCTGTTTCTCTTGAGATAATGAAATAGTATTTAATACCATCTTTTCTCATATCTCTTTTTGTGTAAGGGATTAAATCTTCCCATCTATTGACTTTAATTACTTTGAATGACTTATGATCAATATAATTGACCTTTATCTCATCTTCCCATTTATCAACTAAATGTGGAGGACATAAAATAAAATTGACTTTAAATTTATCAGCCATAGAGATTTTTACTCCCATGTCGCTCTTTCCAGAACCCATTTCAGCTGATATTAGTAACGATTTATTGCTCTTTTTTGTAATATACTCAACGCCAGCAGATACTAATCTTGCTTGTCTAGCAAAACTTTTTCTATTAGCTTTTTTGAGCATATTATGAACAATATTTGTATATTTTGAAGGATTATCCAAACCATCAAAAGAGGGTTTGATAACCTCTTTTAGCTCTTTGTAGAATATGTCTTTATTCTGCGAAATTAAACTCTCTAATTTTTCAATGTACATGTAAGTCCTTTGACTAAAATTTTTCAATCAAACCTACAAGACAGAACTATTTTGTCCCCACACCGGCACAAAATAAATTCGTGCCTGTAGGCAACATTTAATTATTCAACATGAATTGCTTGAAGATATGAATGAATCATATCTATGACTTCTCCATCACTCAAAATATCACCATCAGTTTCAATGCAATGCAAAATCTTTTGAAATGCATTTTTAACTTCACTATTGTAAATTCTTACATCAAAACCGCTAATTTCAAGTGTTCCACTATCTATTTCTATATCACTTAACATCAAACCTCTCCTATCATAAAATAAACAGCATCTTTTGCACTACCTGTGCATAAGCCACCGTCAACTTGCTCATCATCGATTAGTTGATTATCTTCATCAAAGATTTTGTCTTTGTCGTTTGGATAGACATTAACAACCCATCCATCTTCACAAGATGATTCAAACAGATCATAAAATAACCCATTATAAACAAATTGAACAGCACCGTCTTCTTCTAATGTAATGGCACAAAGCTCTAAATAACGCTTGTTCATTGCATCAGTAATTTTTTTTGAAACAGGATGATTTTTAATATGCATATGTTGCAAATAAGGTAATGTCCAGTCTTTGAAACCTTTTTTATACTCTTGGTTGAGATAAGCTTTCGTTGCTTCCATTAAAACTCCCTTGCAACTAGTAAATTTGTAAAACTTCTTGTAAAAATTGAACCAGAATTGGAAAAATTTTTACCTAATGTTTCATGTGCCATAAGTGCTGATGCACTAATAACTGCAAACCCTAAAATATAAATGAGCCAAAACTTTATTGCTAAATGTTTCATACTTTTCTCCTACTATTTGTTCTTTTTAAAATCTCTTGTAACTCTCTTTGTCCAGCAAATGTAAATGAATAAAAAGTGTATGTATTCCCATCAACTTTGCTAAATTTAATCAAGTTACCGCTCACTGATTCAAGTACTAGATTATTTGATTTGATTTTTGAGATTTTTTCACTCTTAATCTGTTCAATGTATCTATTTCTATCCTCTGTTTTTCCCTCTTCAAACCAACAGCTTCCTAACCATCCTGAATAACTAGGAGGGCTAGTAAATCTGCTATCACCATTCAAATTTATGACCTTTTTCAAAACAAATCCTTTCAAAAGCCCCAACGGTTATATTCCGCTAAAGCTTCATCATATGTTTTAAAATCCATATCCGTACTTGGTGCACCATCAGTCCACTCTATGCTTACTTGCCACTCATATGTTCCATCTTCAAATGAAACATAATCGAGTGCGACATTAAATGGTCCACACTCTTTGTACTTTTGATTTTCTCTTTCTATATTCATCTTACACCTCTAAAAAAACTCTATCAGCTTCTTTTTCAGAGTAACCCTCTTCATCTTGCCAATAAAGCCATTCATTTGAAAAAGCTTCTTCAACTTCACCCTCACTATCATCAAACAAATTACTAATGCAATCTGTATTGATGCAGGTTTCGTTTTCATACCAATTTAATCTCTTACAAGCCTTGCAGACTTTAAAATCTGAAGGCTTTGAGTAGATATCTATTAATTGAACTTCTATTGCCATAACACTCTCCTAATAGACTTTTCTAAGTACAAATTTGATTTTAATTACACCATCATCATTAACTATCATATACTTGCTCTCTTCAGATCTTGTATCGTAGTCGTAGCCATTAAATAGCTTGATAGATTTTGTTTGTGTAATTGTCAAAGTATCAAGAAAAAGTCTCCAAACTCCATCAAATGTGCTATATCCGTATTTTGTTTTACGAAATTTTGGAAACACTCCTACTTTTTTTAAAAAATAACCAAAGACTTTGTGAACTTGAACATGATTAGGCAGCTTTTGCATTGTCCTCTCCTTGTTCAATTACTTTCTCGTCTTGAATAATGATAGGCATCACAATCTCTTTGTATGTAGTATCTGCAATAAGTACAAATGGAAGGTTAGAATGGTTAAAACCAATAGTTATATCATCATCGCTATATGATGATATGAAGTCTAAAATATTTTTTGCATTGACATGAAAATTCATATCAATATTTGAATCACTTACAGTATCCTCAACTTCCGTATTGCCATCGAAATCTTTAATTAAAATCTTTTGATCTTTAATTTTTACAGTTATTTGAGTATCAAATAATGAAGCTTCTTTGACTAAAGTTGCAAACTTATCTTTGTTGATAGTAAACTTTTGAGTAAAAGATTGAGGAACTATTCTTTGCCAAGCAGGAAATTTCCCACTAATTAGTTTTGTGCTGTAATCTAAAATCTCAGTTGAAATTGTCAATGATGTCTCATCAACAAAAGCAGTAACATCTAAATGACCAAATAGCCTTATAATTGAGCTAATGGCATCTTTAGGAACGATTATTTCCATGTCGTCATTGCTTGTTTTTGCAGTTACCAAAGATAATCTTGTAGTATCTGTTCCAACTGTATTTAAAAGACCGCCTTTAATCTCGATAAGTACTCCATTTACCTCATATTTTGGCATGTTGATACCAACCGAGTGGATTACTTTTTTGAAGTTTTCAATTAGATTATCTCCAATATCAAGAGACTTTCCTTTTTTAGAAATCTCAACCTCTTGAACTTCATCAAAAAGATTGATTTTAAACTTTGAACGACCTGCTTTTATTTGCAAAATATCTGAACTTCTTTCAAGTTCTATGTTCTCAGTTTTAACCGCTTTGAGTGCTGTTAAAAGTTTTTTCCCATCAATACTAAATGCTTCAATGCTATCAAGTGTC
This sequence comes from Sulfurimonas lacustris, assembly GCF_059705355.1. Taxonomy (NCBI): domain Bacteria; kingdom Pseudomonadati; phylum Campylobacterota; class Epsilonproteobacteria; order Campylobacterales; family Sulfurimonadaceae; genus Sulfurimonas; species Sulfurimonas lacustris. The sequence goes on along the minus strand of NZ_AP046126.1, from coordinate 4,347 downwards.
ATGTCAGAACTAGAAAAAGGAATTTTTCTAAGTACTACTGTTTGAACATAATTCGTAACCTTAACTTCTAAATGACCATCGATGCCACTTATTGTTAATTTTCCTGCATGTTCTCCATCTTTAGCAACATAACTACTTGCAGTTGCAACCGCATTTAATATTCTCATTGTATTTACACTAATTTTCATGATTTACCCTTTTATGTTTTTTGATATTTGTTAAATTGATAAACCACTACAAGATATAAAGAAGTAGCCATAAGCCACTATATTTGTAGTGGCTTACAGCCTAATTTACGAAAGTTACGATATGAAAGAGAGTTAAGAAGCTTTACTCATTTTTGATTTTTGTTCATCAATAGCCTTTAGATGTTCTAAAAACTGTTTTTTTGATGAATAGTAAAATGTTACAGGCTCACTTTTCTCATCTTCTTTGACATTTAAAACCCATTTTTCAACCGATTCATATTGACCTGTTTTTGGATTAAAATCTTTGATTTTTCTATATACGAAATTTGCTTGCATACCTTTCCTTGTATTGATTTTTGAAAAAAAAGACAGAAAACAAAGGCATTGTGAGCCATATATTTTCTGGCTCACCAGCTACTTACCAACTAAGAGGAAACTCCACAGTTGTATTGAAATTTGTGTTGTCATAAGAGATATGTGTGTACAATGTAGGCAGAATAGATTTGAACATTTTTACTTGAGTATTTACAGTTTTACTGTATTTCCAAGCAAAATAATCACTCAGATCAAATTTATCAAAAAGGGAAAATCCCTCTTTCTTTGACTTTGTAACCCAGTCTAAAACCACTACCTTTTTTGCTACAGATTTGAGTTGCTCTTGAAGATTCTCATTAAACTCAAAACCTGCTTTATCATAATCACCTGCGATGATTACTTTCATATCTCTAAATAGTTCAAGATACTCAAATTTTAAAGATACACTAGCACCGGCACCACCTATACAAATAGCTCTAATACCATTTGCATATGCCACTAATGCATCTTTTTCACCCTCAGTTATCAAAACATATTCATCTTTGTTTTTTCTATACTCAAGCATTTGAGCAATAGCAAAAGGGGGACGATGCCTCTCTTTTGAGTACAAAACTTTCTTATGTTTGATAACCTTGCCATCTTTATTAATATAGACTTCACCATACTTTTTATACTTCCAAAAAGTGATAATTTCGCCATATAGATTTCTAACAGGCATAATCAATCTTTTTGATTTTTCTACAAATTTAATCTCAAATTTTGAAGCTATCTTTTTGACAGACTCAAAATCACATACAGGCAATTGCTTACCATCTACTTCACCTGTAAAAAGATTTTTCAACTCATTAAAGTACTCATCTCCACTGTTTATAAAAGCTTCTAAATAGCTTTGTGGGATAGGTTGCTTCTCATCTGCACTTAAACTACCATTTTTAGTTGCATGTTCTTTAAAAACTAAAGTATCACTATGCCCTATTGCTTCTTGAACAAACTCTTTAGCCTCATTGAACCCACAACCTTTGATATACATTACAAACGCTATGGCATCTCCGCCATCAAATGCTCCAGTCCAACACTTGAACATTCCATTCTTTTTATAAATGGAAAAATCTTCAGTATCTTTAGAGTGAACATGAAATTTGAAATTTCTATTAACTTCAAATCCAAGCATTGTTGCCACAGCAGCAGATTCTTCTGCGGTTGTAGTCATGATAAGCTCCTTACTGCTTTTGTTCTAGCTTGTCTAAAACATTCTCCATATAACTATTTCTTGATTTCGCATCCTCAATAGATTTTGAAACCACCTCAATTCCTGAAAAAAATATTGTGCAAAACATTGCAACTACAACTAAAATTTTCATCTTTCATCCTTTGTGTTTGATTTTTTTGTATAATTTGAATAAGTCTGACGACTAGTGAATGTTTAAGGAGCTAAAAGCTCCTTAGAAGATTTTTGCTATTTTTTTTGTGCTATAAACTCTTGCAACTTGATGTCAATAACCTCTGTATTTGCAAGTAACAATTGAATCTGATCCACATCATTTGAGGTAATCTTCAACCCTTGTTTTACAAACTCCCCTGCTTCATCTCTTGTTAAACCTTGAGATTCCAAATAGGCTAAAAGCTTTTGAGGAAGAGATTTTGATTTTTCATCATTTTTTGATGTTGCATTAATTTGTGTTTGTTGATTCGATGATTCATCAATGACTGTTACATCAATTGTTCTTTCATCTGTATTTGAAGCTTTAGGAGTATCACTTACAGCCGCATTTGCTTTTGCAAGTAATCCACCTGGAGTTGCTTTGGCTTTTTCTTTTGAGGGTGCTGGAGTAATTGCAAGGGTATCTGAAGATTCAATATCAATAACTTCATCTACAGTTTTAAACCCATGTAACACTTCAGGAGCATGTACTCTTGCGAAAAAAGTAGCTGCTCTATACATCAACATCTGCTCAGACATTGTTTGCCATTTAGAGCCATTCTTTTGATACCAACCCTCTTTAACAGCCATAACCATATCGATAGTTGCACCCTTAATAAGTTTGCCACTACGATTAGTTGCATACGCATAACAACTTCTATTGTGAACTTTGAGTTTTTTCTTAACTCTTTGACCTTTTATATCTCCCCAATCTTCATACTCAACCTCTATCTCTCCTAAGTCCTTCATCTCAAAATCAACACCATCAGGAAATTTATTTGATGAGTTAAGTTTTGCGATTACATAAGTAGAGGACCAAGAGGGTTTACCTTGAATAATGTCAAGGTTTTGCATAACAGTTAGAACTCTTTGCGGATCATTAGGATCGTTTGCAATATCAAGTGCTATTAAAAATGCACCAGGTTCACCTTGATATGCTTTAGGAAGTAAAGTATTTGGAGTAGATTTTGTACCGACAAATTGATTAGCCATATCCCAAGTCCTATTGAAAGAATCAGGATTGAAAATTGTTAAAGTTTGAATATTTTGTGCCATGATATTTTCCTTCACCACTTACAGATTTCCCAAAATCTGTTTTGCACTAAGAAACACTTTTAAGTGGATTTGATTGTTTTTAAATGAGAGGGATTGTGTTGATTTATAAGCTTTACAGCTTCAAAAGAAGAGAAAATATCCACCCAATATAGGGAAATATTTTTCTCCCCTATTTGGAGTGTAAGGCAACAATAAGACAAAAAGCGATAAAATTTCAGTAATTGCCTACCTCAAAGACAGAAACGACTCTGTTATAGTCTTGTGAGGGGGATCTTACTTACTTTAAAAATCCAAAAATTCTTTTAATTCACTACCTCTGAAACTTTCAGGATTAAATCCAAATAGTACAGAAGCGGGAACACCATTATTCCAATACTCTAAAACCTCTTTTATATGAAGTAAAATTGCATCAACTTTTACTTTTAAGTCATCCAGTTCAAACTCAAATACCCTTAATTTTGGTTCTTTGGTTTTTACTAATAACTCTATTCTTGCTTTGTGTATCTCTACACCTGTTTCTATTTGATAAAGCATTGCATAAATCGCTAATTGAAAGCCATACTTTGCCTTAGCTGCAATACAATCGTTTAAGTGTTGTTGATGAGCAATTTCATCTTCTAAAGGTTTGATTTTTTCATTAAATAAAGAGAGTTGAAGCTCTAATTCATTTTCAAATTTTTGAATTTCTTTCTCAATCTCAATCTTTCTCTCATCAGATGTTTTTTTGAGTCTTTTTTCTGAATTGAGTGGCTTAAACTGCTCCTTGATACTTTTTTCAAAAAGAGTTTTTTGAGATTTTAGCTCTACTAGTTCTGTAGGTTCTTCAACTTTTATGCCATATACATTGGAAGCTGATGTTTTTATATCTACAACGATATGTTCGCCATATTCATCAACTTCAATTCTATCGAGTGTGCCTTTTACCTCTAACCACTCATCTAATTCAATGCCACAGGGCATCTCAGAATAAAGAGGGTTTTGAAGTAGTGCATGTTCGAAATATTGTACAAATAATCTTTTAGCTTCACAATATATGGAGTATCGCTCATTTGCTTTACACATATACCTAATAGCTCTAGCAGACACAAGCATACACTCTTTAAATGTTGCAACCTTGCCTTGAATTTTGTTCTGATAAAAATGATCCGCTGCAATATGCAATGCTGTACCCGTGTGAGTACTATCATTTCCATCAAAAAACAAGCCAAGAAGTTGTGCTGTTGCCCAAGCTAATCGATTCGCCAAAAAAGTTTGTACACCAGAAGGTCTAATAATTACTTTTCGACCACGATTATTGTCAATCAAAGAGCATATTGAGTAATAAGCATTACTTTTATCAATGAGCTCACCTAATTCATCTTTTGTCAT